>UROL01000067.1 GCA_900549495.1 uncultured Eubacteriales bacterium
GTAGTGGAAAGAGGCAATGGGCTTTGCGTTGCAGCCCATGAGCTGCTTTGCCCAGGCTACGATTTTGTCGCCGTATGTGGCAATGATGTAAACGGCACCGACAACAGCTGCCAGAGCGGAGAGAATCTTCATAAAAGTGCTAAACTTATTCATATTTATTTTGGAACCTCCTTGCAGTTCTCTTAGATAAGGATAGTATACCCAATTTCAGAAGAAATTGCAACATAAAAATCGGAAAAAGATTTTGTTATTCTGTTTGGTTACACATACTGATACAAACCGCGAACACTTACCTCGCCGGAATTTACATGCTCTGTGGTGCCATCCTCATATTGCACCACCAGTGCGCCGGCATCGTCCACATCCAGTGCCGTTCCCTGGCGGGAACCGGCTGGGTGCAAAACGCTGACGGCCTGACCAATTGTGACGCAATCCCGGCGATAACATTCCAGTATTTCCTGCTGATGGGAGAGTAGACGGCGCTCCATCTGGAAAAAGGCCGCAACCATCCTGGCGGCTACCACATCCCGATCCACCGCCTGTCCCGCCGCCATTTTCAGGGAACCGGCGAAGCTCTGAAGCTCTTCTGGAAAGTCTGTAAGCTGCTGATTGCAGTTAATCCCAATGCCAATCACCGCATAGGAGACGTTGCCATCCTGGCCCAGCCCCATTTCGGTGAGAATTCCGGCCAGCTTTCTTTTCTGGTATACAATGTCGTTTGTCCACTTGATGCCAGGGCGGAAACCGGCGGCGCTTTCTATGGCATCACAGGCGGCGCATCCGGCGGCACAGGTCAGATGCATCAGCTCCACCGGCGGGCAGCTGGGGCGCAGCAGGACGCTCAGATAGATGCCGGTGTCCGGCGGGGAGAGGAAGGTTCTGCCCAGCCGTCCCCGGCTTCCGGTTTGGCTTCCGGCTATCAGGGTGGTTCCCTGAGGTGCCCCCTGGGCGGCCATCGCTTTCAGAACATCATTGGTGGAGGTTATGGTATCAAAATACTGAATATCCTTCCGCCAGGGAAAATCAGCTGGCAGAGCGCCTAAAATCGATTGCAGCATTGGCAAGCCCTCAGTCGATATCGGCACGGACTTCCTCCGGCGGCGTATCCAGTATCTCAGGATTTGCAACCAGGCGGCGGAAATGCTTAAAGAAGGTGGCGTAGTAGAACCCATCCACGATCCGTTCGTCCAGTGTAAATTTGAAATCCACATATTTTTTCTGCACCAGGGTACCGTCCTCCTGGACCTCAATGGCCCTGCGCTTGCAGCCGAAGGAGCCAAAGGCAGGCATATTGCCGAAATCATACAGATGATGATAGACCGGGGGGATCCCCAGACTGCCCATGGAGGTAAAGAAGATGCTGCCGTGGAAGGGACTGATTTCCAGCAGGAATTTGGGAAGCATTCCAAAATAGTCCATTGTCTTCAAAACCCAGACCAAGAATTTCAGGAACACGCCCGGAACCAGCATCAGGGCGTGGGCTGTATTGTCAAAGCTGGAATCCAGGGGAGCCTCTTTGGCTTTTTCAATTTCGGCATTTAGCTTATTGTATACGTCGTACACCGTATCCCGGGGGGAGAGGTGCACCTTTACAATGGTCTCAGGTGACTTGGTGCTCATCTCCTTCTTGATGGTGAGGCAGAACTGAATGTCTTCTCCGCGAGAATAGACCTTCTGCCCGGAAATAAAGCGGTTAACGCCGGGATATTTGGCAATAGTACGGCAGTAGCAGGCCAAAAACACATGCATGATTCCAAAATTGGTCAGGCCTTCCCGGCGTTTCTGGCGGATATAGCGATCTACATTGGTGATTTCGAATGCTTGCTCAAAGGAATTGGTTGATGTGTTGCGTGTTACCATGATGTATGGGGAAACCTGATCCATAGGGGACAAGGAGCGGAGTCTTCTTCCGTCGCTGCGATCGCCCCATCTGCGGTGGTACTGCCCCACCGGGTGTACCCGGATACCAAAGGACATCAGGGCGCAGGCAAACACAGCCACCAGGTCCGCATGAATCCGCACCAGCAAATCCCAGTCCTGGCCCAAGGCGGCAGGACGGTTGTTGTATAGTACTGTGGCCAGGGTAATCAACATCAGAATAGGCAAACACCACACCATTTTCTGACGGCAACCGGAGACAATTTCCCCATAAATCAGGGTCAGGAAAATCAGCGCAATGAAAAACAAACCGGTATAGAGCTTTCCTTCAATGGCACTTGCAACGCAGATTCCACCATAAAGTGCCATCATGCCCACAGGGATGGTGGTTTTGTAAAAGCACTCTGTCCCATCGGTTAAAATGATGATTAGGTACAACACCGTCGCTGCAATGGGCAGGACAATCTGTCCCCAAAAGCCCACGGTTCCTGCGTGCTTGGTAAAGCCGAATACTACAATTCTTGCCACAATAGAATAGGCAAGAAGAATGGCAGTCAACCAGGTGAAGCCGTTTTTCCGGCTGACGTACAGGTGAATTCTGTTATCCATTTTCCACACACTCCTTGTTTTTCTTTCTCAATGCATCCCTCAGCGCTGCGATAAAGGCGGGATTGGTTCCGCAGCAGCCACCAAGGAGACTGGCTCCGTTGTCTGCACACTGCATCATAATGTCAACAAATCCGGCGGGGGACAGGTCGTATTCTGCAACGCCACCCTCACGGATTACCGGATTGCCTGCATTGGGCTTGCAAATCAGGGGAAGGGAGGTGTAGCGCCGGAGCTTACTTACCAGGTGCGGTGTCATCATGTCGGCAGCGACGCAGTTAAAGCCTACGGCATCTGCTCCGGCTTCCTCCAACTCCCGCAAAACCTTGCCGGCATCTGCTCCGGAGAAAAGAGAACCGTCTGCCTGCATGGTAAACGAGAACATCACCGCCCCGGCGGATTCCAGTTCCGCTGCGGTCAGAATTGCCTCTGCCTCCTGAGGGTACAGCAGCGTTTCTCCCACCAGCAGGTCGGCGCCACCCTGGATAAGGCCACAGATTTGCCGCCGATAGGCATCCACCATTTTGTCGAAGCACGCCCCATCCCAGCTTTCGCAGTGGGCAGCCATGGTGGCCAGATCTCCGGCGACCAGGCAGCCGGGGGCGGCCTTCCGGGTCAAGGCTACCAGCGCTTCGTTCATCTGCTCGGTTTTCTCTGCCAGCCCTTCCTTTTCCAGTGCAAGGGGCTGTGCCTGAAAGGTGGGTGCATAGATAATCTGCGAACCGGCCTGGGCGTATTGGCGCTGTAAGCGGATGATAGCCTCTGGATTTTCCAGCACCCATTTTTCCGCACAGCAGCCTTTGGGCATTCCGGCCAGCATCAGATTGGAGCCGGTGGCCCCATCCAGCAGGCAAATGCCCCGGGCCAGGAAGTCACGGAATTCTTGTTTGCTCAGCATGGTAATCCTCTCTTTTCCGTGGGAATACAAAATGTAAATATGACCACGTCATTATACATTATTTCTCCCTGAATTGCAATATTTGATTGACCTTTTGGATAAAATCTGATAGGATAGATTCAATTCTCTGATAAAGGAGCACAATAAAAATATGAAGAAAACTGTTCTGCGGAAATATGCAAACCTGATTGTGCGCTGCGGCGCCAATGTGCAGAAGGGGCAGACCGTTCTGGTTTTTGCCGACCTGGATCAGCCGGAGTTTGTGCAGATGGTGGTGGATGAGGCCTACAAGGCCGGTGCTGCCGAGGTAACGGTGCAGTGGAATTATCAGCCCCTGAGCAAGATTCACTACCGCTACCGTACTGTCAAGAGCCTGGGAACGGTAAAGGAATGGGAGAAGGCACGGCAGGAGTATTACTGCGATGTGATTCCCGCCCGGATTATGCTGATTTCCGAAGATCCCGATGGCATGAAGGGTATCAATATGGAAAAGGTCTCCAAGGCCAGAAGAATGTCCTATCCGGTGCTCAAGCCCTATATTGACCGGCGGGAAAACAAGGAGCAGTGGTGTATTGCTGCTGTTCCGGGTGCAGCCTGGGCAAAGAAGATTTTCCCGGGGATGCGTACCAGCGCCGCCATAGAAAAGCTGTGGGAGAACATTCTCTATACCTCCCGGGTCAACGACGACCCTGTTGCCGCCTGGGAGCAGCACAACAAGGATTTGGCAGACCGCTGCCGCTACCTCAATGACCTGCATATTAAAAGCCTGCACTATACTGCCGACAATGGCACGGACTTCACCGTGGGCATGATTGACCAGGCCCAGTTCTGCGGCGGCGGAGAAACCAGCCTCCAGAGCATCTATTTCAACCCCAATATTCCCACAGAGGAATGCTTCATCTCTCCCAAGCGGGGAGAGGCAGAGGGCATCGTGTATTCTACCAAGCCCCTGTCCTATCAGGGCCAGCTGATTGAAAATTTCTCCATCCGCTTCCATGAGGGCAAGGCAGTAGAGGTGCACGCAGAAAAGGGCGAGGAGCTGCTCAAGACCATGATTTCCATGGACGAGGGTGCTGCCTACCTGGGCGAGTGCGCCCTGGTGCCCCAGGCCAGCCCCATTGCCCAGAGCGGCATCCTGTTCTATAATACCCTGTTCGATGAAAACGCCGCCTGCCATCTGGCACTGGGTATGGGCTTTGCCGATACCATCCGGGATTTCCACAATAAGAGCCTGGAAGAGTGCCGGGAGCTGGGGGTTAATGACTCCATGATTCACGAGGATTTCATGATTGGCTGCGACAGCATGAACATTGATGCCGTGTGCGCCGATGGCCGTGTGGTGCCCATCTTCCGGGGCGGCAACTGGGCATTCTGAGAAAAATTAAGATTTTTTCAAAAAAAGGCTTGCAATCCGCCCCGCAGTGTGATATCATATCCAGGCGATTAAAGATTGCCGGGGCATTTATGCCCTTTACATGCTAAGAAAGAGGTGAACGAAATGAAGGAAGGTATCCACCCCAAATATGAACAGACCACGATTCGCTGTGCTTGTGGCAACGTCTTTACGACTGGTTCCACTAAGAAGGACATTCGTGTTGAAATCTGCTCCAAGTGCCACCCTTTCTATACCGGCAAGCAGAAGCTGGTTGACACTGGTGGACGTGTTGATCGCTTCAACAAGCGTTTTGGCCTGAAGTAAGATTCAAAGTCCGCACTACGGCAACGTGGTGCGGATATTTTTATACATTTTTATTGTCCGCACCACCGAAAATATGGTATACTGGATAGCATAGTGTACCCACATTGATGGAGGGTTTTATGGAAATTGAAGAAAGTGGAAAAATCCAGGATCGTGCCATTCTGGTCGGCCTGAATGCCGACTGCTTCACGAAGGAGCAGACTGCTACAGAAGAAACCCTGGAGGAGCTGGAAGCACTGCTGGAGACGGCCGGTGGTTTCTGCACCGCCAAGGTACTGCAAAATCGGCACACCCCGGATTCCCATAGCTTTATCGGCGAGGGGAAGGCACAGGAGGTTCGGATGCTGGCTCAGGCCACAGAATCCACCATGGTGATTTTTGACAATGAGCTTTCCCCGGGAAATATCCGGGCGCTGGAGGAAATTATCGGCGTACCGGTGCTGGATCGCAGTGCCCTGATCCTGGATATTTTTGCCCAGCGGGCCAAAACCAAAGAGGGGCGCTTGCAGGTGGAGCTGGCGCAAAACAAATATCTGCTGCCCCGGCTTTCGGGGATGGGAACCAGTCTCTCCCGGCAGGGCGGCGGTATTGGCACCCGTGGCCCCGGTGAAACCAAGCTGGAAACTGACCGGCGGCTGATTCGGGAGCGAATAAACCGGCTGGAGACAGAGCTGGAGCAGGTTCGGCAGGTACGCAGCACTCAGAGAGAGCGCAGAATCAAAAATTCCATTCCTGTTGTGGCCATCGTGGGCTACACCAACGCAGGAAAGTCCACCCTGCTAAATAAGCTGACAGGGGCCGGTATTCCCGCCAACAATCGCCTGTTCGATACGCTGGACACCACCTCCCGGCAGCTGACAGTGTCTGACAATCTGGATGTGATTCTCTCCGACACCGTTGGCTTTATTGCAAAGCTGCCCCATCATCTGGTAAACGCCTTTCACGCAACCTTGGAGGAGCTGGAATACGCAGACCTTTTGCTCCATGTCATCGATTCTGCTGACCCCAACCGGGAAGAGCACATTGCCGTGGTGGATAAGCTCATTGCCCAGCTGGCAAAGCCCGGTACGCCGGTGCTCCGCTGCTACAACAAGGCGGACCTGGTATCTCCGGAGGAAATCCCCACCGGCGAAGATGTGGTGGCTATTTCAGCCGCCAGCGGCGCAGGCTGTGATGCTCTGCTCCACGCCATTGAGGGGGCGCTGAACCACGCACGGCACCATGTCGTTATGTGCCTGCCCTATTCCATGGGCGGGCAGGTAGAAACGCTGCACAACAACGCCCGGGTGCTTCGGGTGGGGTATTCTGCCGAGGGCATTGAAGTGGAAGCCGTTCTGGACGATATTCTCTATGGAAGACTGCGCGATTATATAAAAGAGGAGTGCTGACCTTTGGAAGAGTACCTGGTGCCCACCGGCTACGGGGAGGATGTATTTATAGAAAAGAAGTCCCGTTTCATTGGCCGAATTTGGCCGGTGGAAACCGAAGAGGAGGCGCTCTGCAAAATTCAGGAGATGAAAAAGCAGCACTACGATGCCACCCACAACTGCTGGGCCTACATCATCCATGGCGGCGCCGTTCGCTTTTCCGATGATGGGGAGCCCGGGGGGACTGCGGGAATGCCCATGCTCCAGGTGCTTCAGCGGGAGGGGCTGCACAACGTGGTCTGCGTGGTTACCCGGTATTTTGGCGGCATCCTTCTGGGGGCCGGGGGGCTGGTGCGTGCGTATACCAAGGGAGCAAAAATTGCGGTGGACGCAGCAGGAAAATCCATGAAGCGGATTTGGACGGTGCTGTATCTGCCGTGCCCCTATCCCTTCTACCAGCGGGTTAAGTTGGAAATCCAGGACTTTGGCGGCATCATCCGCAATACCGAGTTTGGCGCAGAGGTGGAGCTGGAAGTCCTTTTCCCGGAGGCACAGGTACAGCCCTTTTTGGAGCACCTTACGGATATGACTTCCGGCACCGTGGAGGCAATGGAGACCGGCCGGGAATACCGGGCATTTCCCATTTTGAAGGAGGCAACCATATGACTGTCAGAGAAGAATTGGAATACCAGGAGCACCGCCGCTTGAATCCTCTCGCTGCCTTTGCCGATCAAAGCTCCGGCCGCCCCAGGGCGGAAACACCGTCAGAGAATGATGTACGCACCTGCTTCCAGCGAGACAACGACCGCATCGTACACTGCAAAGCCTTCCGGCGCTTGATGCACAAAACCCAGGTGTTTCTCCGCCCGGAGGGAGATCACTACCGTACCCGCATGACCCACACCCTGGAGGTGACCCGAATTGCCCGCACCATGACCCGTGCCCTGGGCTTGAACGAGGATTTGGCTGAGGCCATCGCCATGGGGCATGATTTGGGCCACACGCCCTTCGGCCATGCAGGGGAGGCGGCGCTGACCCTCTGCCTGGGAAAACCCTTCCGCCACAACGAGCAAAGCCTTCGGGTGGTGGACTATTTGGAAAACGACGGTAGGGGCCTGAATTTGACCAACGAGGTGCGAATGGGCATCGTCGGTCACACCGGAGACTACATACCGGAAACTCTAGAGGGCCAGATTGTTCGCCGCTCTGACCAAATTGCCTACATCAACCATGATATTGACGATGCTATCCGAGCTGGAATCCTCAGCGAAGAGGAGCTGCCCAAGGATGTGGTGGGAATACTGGGGGACTCCCATAAGGCCCGGGTCAATACCCTGGTATGTGACTTGATTTTTACATCCCGGGAGGCGGGATCCATCTGCCTAACCCCCACTGTGGACAAGGCTCTGAAGGATTTGCGCTGCTTTATGTTTGACCATGTTTACCGCAATCCGGTGGCAAAAGGGGAGGAGAGCAAGGCGAAGGCAATGCTCCAATGCCTGTTTGAATATTATATCGACCACCCGGAGGCCCTCCCGGCAGATTTTCAGCCGCAGTTGAGCTTTGATGGAATGGAGCGTACCGTCTGTGACTATATTGCGGGGATGACGGACAACTACGCCGTGAATAAATTTAATGAGATTTTTGTCCCGGCAGGGTGGAATATCCGGGGATAATATGATACAATACCTCCAGGAAAGGAGGGGGAATCCATGGCTTTTCCACCGTCATTTTTAGCGGAATTGGCCGCCCGCAACCCAATCGAGGAGGTTGTTGGCCAGTATGTAAATCTCCGCCGGTCCGGCTCCAATTTGTTTGGACTGTGCCCATTTCATGGGGAAAAGACCGCTTCCTTCTCCGTGGCACCGGACAAAGGGATTTTTTATTGCTTTGGCTGCCACAAGGGCGGAAGCGTTATCAATTTTGAAATGGAGATTGAGGGGCTGAGTTACCCGGATGCTGTCCGTGCCCTGGCAAAGCGGGTTGGGATGGAGGTTCCGGAGGATGCACAGTACCAGAATCTCTACCGCCAGCAGGAGCGGCTGTGGGCTCTGTCCAAAGAGGCAGCCCGGTTCTTTAATACGCAGCTCTATACCGCAGCAGGAGCAGAGGGACTTGCCTACGCCCAGCGCCGTGGGATGCCCAAGTCCACACTGACAAAATTCGGTATTGGCTTTGCCCCCGATTCCTGGTCCGCACTATGTGATGCCATGAAGGACAAGGGCTACACGGAGCAGGAGCTGAAGGATGCCGGACTGGCATCCGTCTCACAGAAAAACGGAAATATTTATGACCGCTTCCGGAATCGGCTGATGTTTCCCATCATCGATATCCGGGGGAACGTCATCGGCTTTGGTGGCCGGGTAATGGACAATTCCACGCCGAAATACCTGAATTCTCCGGAGACAATGATTTTCAACAAGCGCAAGAATCTGTTTGCGCTGAACCTTGCCAAGAAAACAAAACTGGGCTACATGATTTTGGTGGAGGGCTATATGGATGCCGTGGCACTGCACCAGTATGGCTTCGATTGTGCGGTTGCCTCCCTGGGTACCTCCCTGACCGAGGAGCATGCTGCATTGCTTTCCCGGTATACCGAGCAGGTTATGCTGATTTACGATGGGGACGATGCCGGGCAAAACGCCACAAAACGGGCGATTCCCATGCTGGAAAAGGCAGGGCTCCAGGTAAAGGTTCTGCAAATGCGGGATGCCAAGGACCCGGACGAGTTCCTGAAAAAATTCGGGGCAGACCGCTTCCGCCTGCTGCTGGAGGAGTCCTCTAACAGAATGGAATACCAGCTGCGTGCCATTCAAAAGAAATATGATTTGAAAGAGGATGACCAGCGCATCCGCTTCATCTCCGAGGCAGCGGAGTATCTGAGCACCTTGGGGAATGCAGTCTCTCGAGAGGTGTACGGTGGCCGGGTGGCCGAAGCTGCCGGAATTTCCCCGGAGTCCATGAAAATTGAAGTTGAAAAGGCCTTTAAGCGCCGTATTGCCCGGGAAAAGAAGAAGCAGGAAAAAATCGACCTGTCCCCCAGCATTGCATTGCAGCCAAAGGACCGGAATATCCGCTACGACAATGTGAAGTCTGCAATGGCAGAGGAAGGCCTGATTGCAATGGTTCTGCGGGAACCGGCGCTGCTGTCCCTGTGCACCGGTTTGACCACGGCGTACTTCTCTTCGCCTTTGCTGGGGCGGGTTTTTGACCAGCTCTGCCAGTCCTTCGCCCGGGGAGGTGAGGCAACACTGGCCTCTCTGACGGACTTTACCTCGGAGGAAATGGCCCATATTGCCTCTATTGTGCAGCGGCACCAGGGGCCAATTTCCGAGCAGGCGCTGTCCGACTGTATCCGCACCATCACCATGG
>UROL01000068.1 GCA_900549495.1 uncultured Eubacteriales bacterium
GTACACATCCTCCAGCAGGGGCAGGGCCCGGCCCCACTTATCCTGCTTCCAGACCTCCTGGTCCTGGGCATTGGAGTGATACCAGACGTTCCACTCGTCGAAGGACAGGTTCACGGTGTGCTTGCTGTGCTTCTGGGCCTTTACCGCATCGCAGATGGCGGCCACGCTCTTGATGAACTCGTCCATATCCAGGGCCCGGGCCAGGAAGCCCGGGGTATCGTTGGTGGGGTTGCCGTAGTAGCGGTGGAGGGAGACGTAGTCGATATTCTCGTAGCACTCGTCCAGCATTTCCAGCTCCCAGGTTCCGAAGGTGGGCATCTGGGAGTGGGAGGAGCCGCAGGCCACCGTCTCGATGCTGGGATCCACCCACTTCATCAGCTTGGCGGCCTCGTTGGCCACCCGGCCATATTCCCGGGCGTTTTTGTGGCCCATCTGCCAGGGGCCGTCCATCTCGTTGCCCAGGCACCATAGCTTGATGCCCAAGGGCTCCTTCCGGCCATTGGCAATCCGCATATCGGAGTATTTGCTGCCGCCGGGGTGGTTGGCGTACTCCACCACGTCCCGGGCCTGCTCCGGCCCCCGGGTGCCCAGGTTGATGGCGTACATCACCTGGCTGCCGGCCTCCTTGGCCCAGTCAGCGAACTCATGCATACCCACCTCGTTGGTCTCGGTGGTGAACCAGGCCAGATCCAGCCGCTGGGGCCGCTGCTCCTTGGGGCCCACGCTGTCCTCCCAGTTGAAGCCGGAGACGAAGTTGCCGCCGGGGTAGCGCACCAGGGGCACCCCCAGCTCCCGCACCAGCTGAATAACGTCCTTGCGGAAGCCGTTTTCGTCTGCCGTGGGGTGGCCCGGCTCATAGATGCCGCCGTAAACCGCCCGGCCCAGGTGCTCGATGAAGGAGCCGTAGATGCGCTTGTCTACCTGACCTACGGTAAAGTCCTTGTCCAGGATGATTTTTGCCTTTTTCATAGTGATTCTCCTTGTTCGGTGATTTCTCTATCGCCCTCCCGGCCTTCCTGGCGTATACGGTTGGGTATACTTTTGGCCCCGGGCCCGGCTTTCCTCCGGGGGTACAGGGGCAAAAATTTCTTTACATATGGCCTCAGTATAGTATAATCTTCCTATAAAGTCAATCCGGGTTCCCCCGGAGAATGGAGGAATTGTATGAAAAAATTTTCTGCGCTGGTGTGTCTGCTGGCCCTGGCGGCGGCGCTGGCCCTTCCGGCTCAGGCAGAGGCGGAAAGCCTGCGGATAGGCGCCCTCACCGGCCCCACCTCCATGGGAATGGTGCGGCTATGGGAGGATGCCCCCTACTGCGTTCCCACCGTCCTGGGCTCGGCGGATGAGCTGGTGCCCCGGATACTCAAGGAGGAGGTGGACATTGCCGCCCTGCCCGCCAATCTGGCCGCCACCCTGTACAGCAAGACCCAGGGGGAGGTGGTGGCGCTGGCGGTGAATGTGCTGGGGGTGCTGTATATCGGGGAATACAATTCCCAGAGCCTTCAATCCCTGGCAGACCTGAAGGGCAAGACCCTGTATGCCACCGGCAAGGGGAGCACGCCGGAGTATTTCCTCCGGTATCTGCTACAGCAGAACGGCCTGGACCCGGACAAGGACGTAACCATCCAGTGGAAGAGCCAGCCCAGTGAGGTGGTGGCCCTGCTGAACGCCCGGCAGTCCGGCATTGCCATGCTGCCCCAGCCCTATGTCACCGCTGCCGCCGCCCAGCTGGGGGAGGGCTTCCGGGTTTCCCTGTCCCTGTCCCAGGAATGGGAAAGGCTGGACAACGGCACCCTGTGCACCACCGCCGTGGTACTGGCCCGGCGGGAGTATGTCCGCAGCCACCCGGAGGAGGTGGCGGCCTTCCTGGAAAATCTGGAAAGCTCCGTGGACTGGGTGACGGAAAATCCGGAGGAGGCGGCAGAGCTCTGCGAAGCCTTTGGGGTTATCAAGGCCCCGGTGGCCAAGAAGGCCATTCCGGAATGCAATCTGGTGTGCATCACCGGGGAGGCCATGCACCAAGCCCTGTCCGGCTGCCTGAAGGTGATTTACGACCAGAACCCCCAGGCCGTGGGGGGTGCCATGCCGGGGGATGATTTCTACTATGGGGCCTAGGGGCCGGTTCTGGCGTACCCCCTGGGCAAGGCTTATTGCCATACTGCTGGCCCTGGGGGTATGGCAGCTGGGGGCAGCGGCGGTGGGCAACCGGCTGCTGCTGGTGGGCCCGGGGGCGGCTCTGGGGAAATTTTTCTCCCTGCTGGGGGAGGCGGCATTCTGGGGTGCCCTCTGGTTCACCCTGAGCCGGGTGGCCCTGGGGTTCCTGCTGGCCCTTCTGGCGGCTCTGGCCCTGGCGGCCCTGGCGGCTGGATTCCCGGCGGCGGAGGTGCTGCTGGCCCCCTATATGGCGGCGGTGAAGTCGGTGCCGGTGGCCTCCTTTGTGGTGATGGCCCTGCTATGGCTCTCCGGGCGGCGGCTGAGCATCTTCATTTCCTTTCTAATCGTCCTGCCGGTGCTGTATGCCGCCTTTTTGCAGGGTCTGCGGAGTGCGGATGGGAAGCTGCTGGAAATGGCCCGGGTGTTCCGTATGCCCCCCTGGAACCGGCTGCGGGGCATCTACCTCCCTGCCCTGGGGCCCTACTGCCTGTCGGCCTGTCGGGCGGCCCTGGGAATGTGCTGGAAGGCCGGGGTGGCCGCCGAGGTCATTGGCGTATGCAGCGGCAGCATGGGAGGGATGCTGTACGATGCCAAGGTATACTTGGAGCTGGACAGCCTGTTCGCCTGGACCTTTGCCATTGTGCTGGCCAGTGCGGCCTTTGAGCGGGCTGTGCTGGCGGGCCTGGGCTGGCTGCTAAGCAGAATGGAGGGGCGGGTATGAATCTGGTAATTCGGGAGCTTTCCAAGAGCTATGGGGGCATACCGGTGATTTCCGGCCTCTCCTGCACCCTGCCCCAGGGCAGCCGGTGGGGCATCCTGGGCCCCTCCGGCATTGGAAAAACCACCCTGCTGCGGCTGATTCTGGGCCTGGAGCAGCCGGACGGCGGGAGCATCGCCGGGGCCCCGGAGAAAATGGCCGCCCTGTTCCAGGAAAACCGGCTGCTGGAGGGCCATAGCGCCCTGGCCAATCTGCGCCTTGCCGTCCCCCGGGCCGGGAAGCGGGGCCCGGCCCTGCTGGCGGAGCTGGGGCTGGAGGAAGAGAGCCTGTCCAAGGCCGTTTCCGATCTCTCCGGCGGGCAGGCCCGGCGGGTGGCTCTGGCCCGGGCCCTGCTGGCAGAGTCCTATCTTCTGGCCCTGGACGAGCCCTTCACCGGCCTGGACGATGCCGCCCGGGCCCGGGCGGCGGAGGCCATCCTCCGCCACCTGGGGGGCCGCACCCTGCTGCTGGTAACCCACCGGCAGGAGGATTTGCCCCTGCTGGGCATCCGGCAGTGCATTCCCCTTTCCCCTGCATCCGGGTAAAAAACGGCAGCCGCCCCGGTGGGATACGGCTGCCGATATTTTATTTTGCCTTCAGAAGGTCGATTACGTCCTTCAGGGAGTCGAACCGGGCGTAGGCAATTTCCAGAATTTTTTCGTCCGGCTGGTCCAAATCCGGGACGATGGCGTTCATGCACCCGGCCCGATAGGCAGAGAGCAAGCCGGTGTAGCTGTCCTCCAGGGCCAGGCAGTGCTCCGGGGCCACGCCGATGGTCTTCGCCCCCAGCAGATAGATATCCGGCTCCGGCTTGCCGTGGGGCACCTGATGGGCGGTGCAGATATGGGCAAACCGGTGGTACAGGTTCAGCTGGGTAAGATGGTCCTGGATTCTGTCCGCCGGGGAGGCGGTGGTAATGGCATAGGGGATTGCCTGGGCCTGTAAATAGTCCAGCAGGGCATACACCCCCGGCTTGGCCTCGATGCCGTTTTCCTGAATGTAGGCATCCATTTTCTCAATTCGCTTGGCCCGCACCGCTTCGTACACAATGTCCGGCCCGAACAGGCTGCTCAGGTACGCCTGCCCCGCCTGGGCATTCAGGCTACGCATTCCCAGGGCCTGCTGGTAGCTCATCTCGTAGCCGAAGCACCGGCACCCCTCCCGCCAGAATCTGGCATAGAGCTTTTCCGAGTCCAGAATCACGCCGTCCATATCAAACAGCACACCCCGGATTTCCTCCCCCCGGGGATGAAGAATCTGATAAGCCAAACTGTCACAACCTTTCTGCTTTTTAGAATACCTGAATTTTTGAATTTTCAAGCTGGAATTCCCGGATTTTTCCTGGGGCTTCCGGCTTTTTCTGCCAGGGCAGACTTTATTGTGGGGAAGCGGCAGGGGCCTGCTTGTGCTCTTTTTTGTAGCGGTACATCTGCCGGTCGGCCTGCTCCTTGACCTTGGCAATGTCCTCGCCGGTGAAGGGGGCGGAGCCGAAGGAAACCATGGGCAAAAGGGGCAGCTCCTGGCGCATTTGCTCCAACCGGCGGAGAAATTCCCGGGCACAGGCCGCCTCCTGGGCGCCGTCTTTCAGCAGCACGCAGAATTCGTCGCCCCCCACCCGGTAGCAGAAGCCGTAGGGGGCGTAGGCCTTTTTGATGCACGCACCAATCCCGGCCAGACAGGCATCCCCCTGCAAATGGCCGTAGCGGTCGTTAATCTGCTTGAAATTGTCCACGTCGAACACCACCAGTACCCCGCCCTGGTGCATCTGGGCTGTGCGGTTCAGGTAGCTGTTCTGGTTCAGCAGCCCTGTCAGGGCATCCAGCTGGGTCCACATCTCGTTGCAGTAGATGAAATACAGCACCGACAGCAGCGTGACACACAGCCATGTGACGTGCAAATCCGGCAGCGCCACCTGCACCACCGTCTCCGCCGCCAGAAAGAGGATGAGCGGATAGATAAGCATCCGGCTCCGGTTCTGAAACTCCATGGCGGAGACAATGGTCGCCCCCGACAGGCACAGGATGGAGGCAAAGTAGGCAAGCACATAAAGATAAAAATAAGGGCCCCGGGAATAGACATTCTCCCCGCTTACCCGGAACACCAGCCCAAAGGGAAGGGACAGGGCCAGAAGCACCAGATAGCCCATCTGGCACCAGGCGGCCACCCGCAGGGCCCGCTTGGGGGCGGTTTTCTTATCCAGCACATACATCAGGCACACCGGCACCCCGGGGGACAGCCCGAAGCCCAGATAATTGGCCAGCACATTGGCCCACCGATACCGGGCTGGTGCGCCATCCACCGCCACGGTGACGATTTCCAGCAGGGAAATCGCCCCAATCAGCCCGAAGGCCAACAGAAAGCCCCGCTTCTGCTTCCGGCTCAGGGATTCGCTCAGCGCCGTAAGAACGCACATAAACCCCAGAACAAACAGGTCGATGGCCGTTAAAACATTAAAATACCCATCCATGGCAAAACGGTTCCTTTTTGTCTTCCAGGCATCCGCAGCCCTTCCCCGGATGCCTCTTGCATTTCTGCCTGAATTATACAAAATTCCCCCCGCTCTGTCAATGCGAGAAAAAGAACGCCCCCGGGTGGGGGCGTTCTGGGAAGGGCTGGGATTAGTACATGCCACCGCCCTGGGCAGCTGCGGCGGCAGCGGCATCGGCAGCGGGGTCGGGCTTGTCAACCACCAGGCTCTCGGTGGTCAGGACACAGGCGGCAATGGAGGCGGCATTTTCCAGGCTGGTGCGGGTGACCTTGGTGGGATCCACGATACCGGCGGGAATCATGTCCACATACTCCTCGGTGTAGGCGTTGTAGCCGTAACCGGCCTTGCCGGAGGTGCGAATCTTCTCGTAGACCACGGAGCCGTCCACACCGGCATTCTCGGCAATCTGGCGGACAGGGGCCTGAAGTGCGGTGGCAATAATCCGGGCGCCGGTCTTCTCGTCGCCGTGGAGGGTGGCAACCAGGGCCTCCACAGCGGGGATGGCGTTGACCTGGGCGGTACCGCCGCCGGCCACGATGCCCTCTTCCACAGCGGCCCGGGTGGCGTTCAGTGCATCCTCAACCCGCAGCTTCTGCTCCTTCATGGCAACCTCGGTCTGGGCGCCAACCTTGATAACGGCCACGCCGCCGCTGAGCTTTGCCAGGCGCTCCTGGAGCTTCTCACGGTCATAGTCAGAGGTGGTGGTGGCAATGGCGGAGCGAATCATGTGGGCCCGCTCCTGGATGGCCTCGGGGGTGCCGTCGCCGTCCACAATGGTGGTGGTGTCCTTGGTGACCACCACCTGACGGCAGTGACCCAGGTCATCCATGGTGGCATCGGCCAGCTCCATATTCAGCTCGCTGGAAATCACCCGGCCACCGGTGAGCACGGCGATATCCTGGAGCATCTCCTTGCGGCGGTCGCCGAAGCCGGGAGCCTTGACGCAGACCACATTGAAGCGGCCCTGGAGACGGTTCACCAGCAGAGTGGCCAGGGCGTCGCCCTCCACATCCTCGGCGATGATAATCAGCTTCCGGCCGGACTTGACAATGGGCTCCAGCACCGGCAGCAAATCCTGAATGGAGGCAATCTTCTTATCGGTAATCAGCAGGTAAGCATCGTCCAGCACGGCAACCATCTTGTCGGTGTCGGTGACCATGTAGGGGGAGATATAGCCCCGGTCGAACTGCATACCCTCTACCACGTCCAGGCCGGTCTCGGCGGTCTTGCTCTCTTCGATGGTGATGATGCCCTCGGTGCCCACCTTCTCCATGGCCTCGGCAATCAGCTTGCCGATGGACTCATCGCCGGAGGACACAGTGCCTACCCGGGCAATATCCTCGGAGCCATTGACAGGCACGGAGTTGGCCTTGATGGCCTCCACGGCGGCGGCAACGGCCTTCTCGATGCCCTTGCGCATAACCATGGGATTGGCACCGGCGGACAGGTTCTTCAGGCCCTCACGGGTGATGGCCTGGGCCAGCAGGGTAGCGGTGGTGGTGCCGTCACCGGCCACATCGTTGGTCTTGGTGGCAACCTCACGGATGAGCTGTGCGCCCATGTTCTCAAAGGCATCCTCCAGCTCTACCTCCTTGGCGATGGTCACGCCGTCGTTGGTAATCAGGGGAGCGCCGTACTTCTTGCCCAGAACCACGTTTCTGCCCTTGGGGCCAATGGTAACCTTAACGGTATCGGCCAGCTGGTCGATGCCGGATTGCAGCTTCTTGCGGGCTTCTTCGCCGTAAACAATCATCTTTGCCATAATAAAAATCCTCCTTAGTCAGTGACGACGGCCAGAATGTCGTCCTGCTTGACAAACTTGTAGTCCACCTTGTCAATGGTCACGTCGCTGCCGGTGAACTTGCCGACAACCACCTTATCCCCAACCTTCACGGCCATGGTCACGTCCTTGGTGCCGGGGCCCACGGAAACAACCTCGTAGATTGCGGGCTTTTCCTTGTTGGCGCTGGCCAGGATGATGCCGGAGGCGGTGGCCTCCTGGGCCTCGTGGGCTTTCAGCAGCACATTGTCTGCCATAGGTTTCAGTTTCATAGCGATTCCTCCATCACAATATTTTATAGGAAGTCTGCATCCCCAGGGGGGCTGCAATTATCGATATCCTTAGCACTCTTTCTTCCTGAGTGCTAAGATATCATAGCGCACCTTCGCAAAAAAAGCAAGACCTAAATTGGGAAAAAGCGTAAATATTTTATGAACCCCAGAAGGCAAAAAGGGCCCGCTGCGGCAAGGCAGCGGGCACCCGGGGAATATTATGTCTCGAAGCCCACCATAATGGCGCCGGACTCGGCGTAGTAGCTGCACAGGCCGCTGCTGGGGGCCACCACCACGTCGGCCTCCGGCCAGGCGGCCCGAAGCTGGGAGACGAAGGCATCGGCCAGGGCCGGATTCTGCACATGGGTGACCCGGGCCCGGCCGCCGGTATACCCGGCCTGGCGCATATGCTCGATGAGCTCGGGCAGGGCCTTCCGGTCTCCCCGGCACTTGGCCAGCTGCTGCAAGGTACCCTCGTCACTGGCGGTGCCCACAATGCGGATGCCCAGCACCCCCACTGCGGCGGCGGCCACCTTGCTCACCCGGCCATTCTGGGCCATATTGTGCAGGGATTGGAGGCAGAACAGCAGCCGGGTATGCTTCTGGTATTCCCGGGTCCGGGCCTCCACCTGGTCAAAGGGCAGGCCCTGGGCGGTAAGGGACTGGAGCTTTTCCAGAATCAGCCGCAGCTCCGGGCCGGTGCTCAGGCTGTCGAAGACGGCGATTTTTGCGCCGGGGTATTTCTGTAGGTACAGCTCCCGGGCGGCCATGGCGGCGTTGTAGGAGCCGGAGAGGGTGCTGGTAATGGTGACGGCATAGATTTCGTCCCCGCCCTGGTAGGCCTGTAGCCAGCCGTCTACACTGGGGCAGGCGGTATAGGAGCGGCCCTTGTGCTGGGCCAGATGGGCCAGCATGTCCTTAGGGTTCAGGTGTTCGTCGTCTACAAAGCTGCACGCATCGGTGGAGACCACCAGGGGCACATAATGCACATCCGCACCGGGGATAACCGGCCGGTCGGACGAGGAGTCGGCAATCAGTTTTATCATGACACATTCCTCCGGAATTTTTATCTGCCCCATATTAACACGGTTTTTCATAGCTGTCAATCCGGTTTTGAAAAACCGATTGACAAGTTTACAAAAACGATATAAAATGTTTTCATTGTATTTATAGGAGGGACGGAAATGACAGAGGAAAACCGCCGGGAGCTGGCCCGGTATGCCGCATCCTTCCGGCTGCCCCGGTATCAGGAGCTGCCGGATATCGGCCTGCGGCTGGAGCAGGTGACCCGGTATGTGGCCCGCTACGCCCCCGGCCCCCTCACCGGCTCCATGGTGAGCAACTATGTCAAGCAGCGGCTGATTCCCGGCCCCAGCAGGAAGTCCTACTCCCAGGAGTCCATCGCCTATCTTCTGATTCTCTCCTACATCAAAACCGTTATGAGCCTGGAGGACATCCGCCTGATGGAGGAGGTGCAGCTGCGCAGCTACGACATTGCCGTGGCCTACGACTATTTCTGCGACGAGCTGGAAAACCTGCTGCAATACGTCTGCGGCCTCAAGCCCTCCCCCAGCGAAATCGGCGTCACCCAGTCCGAGGCCAAGGAGCTCCTGCGGGCCGCCCTGCTGTCCATCACCTATAAGCTCTACATGGAGCAGCACCTGAAATTCTTCCGGCCCACCCAATCCCCCGATGAACGGTAAAAGGGAAAAATTCCTGAGCTTCCGTAGGGGCGACGAAAGTCGCCCGCACCCTTCCGGTTTCCGGGCGGTACGATGAATGGTGCAGCCATTCCCGGCTCCCTCTCTGAGGGAGCTGCTGAGCGCAGCGAAGCTGAGGGAGTGTCCTTCGTTGAATGGTAAAAGCCAAAATCCTTTGAGTTTCGTAGGGGCGATGAAAATCGCCCGCAACCTGAGATTTCAGCAAGTACCCCGATGAATGGTAAAATATAACCCCCACGCAGAACCCGCAAAAATCACCCGCCCGCTGACGAAATATCCAGCGGGCGGGTGATTGATGTTATGGGGGATGTTGTCCCGGCTCCCTCTCTGAGGGAGCCGGGA
>UROL01000069.1 GCA_900549495.1 uncultured Eubacteriales bacterium
GTTCCTCCTAATATCTACGCATTTCACCGCTACACTAGGAATTCCGCTTGCCTCTCCGATACTCAAGGGATACAGTTTTAGAAGCAGTTTATGGGTTGAGCCCATAGATTTCACTCCTAACTTGCATCTCCGCCTACACGCCCTTTACACCCAGTAAATCCGGACAACGCTTGCAACCTACGTATTACCGCGGCTGCTGGCACGTAGTTAGCCGTTGCTTTTTCTCCAGGTACCGTCACGTCCTTCGTCCCTGGTAAAAGAAGTTTACAACCCGAAGGCCTTCTTCCTTCACGCGGCGTTGCTGGGTCAGGCTTTCGCCCATTGCCCAATATTCCCCACTGCTGCCTCCCGTAGGAGTCTGGGCCGTATCTCAGTCCCAATGTGGCCGTTCATCCTCTCAGACCGGCTACTGATCGTCGCCTTGGTGGGCCGTTACCCCACCAACTAGCTAATCAGACGCGAGGCCATCTTCCAGCACATAAAGCTTTGACTTTCCGGGGATGTCCCCAAAAAGCATCATGCGGTATTAGCAGTCGTTTCCAACTGTTGTCCCCCACTGGAAGGCAGGTTCCTCACGCGTTACTCACCCGTTCGCCACTAAGTAAAGTCCCGAAGGGCTTTGCTCCGTTCGACTTGCATGTGTTAGGCACGCCGCCAGCGTTCGTCCTGAGCCAGGATCAAACTCTCAAAAAATGGTATCTTAAACTCTTTTCAGAGCCTAAAATCAATTTTTTGAATAATTTGCTTCTAGCAATATTACTCAAGAATTTTCGTTGGCTGTTTTTTCGCTTACGCTTAAACAATCCATTAATTGTCCAAGGTGTTTTCGTTTGTCTTTACGTTATTCAATTTACAAGGTACAGGATGTTCTCGCTTTCGCTGTGAACTTGCAACAGTTTATCACATACAACCTTTTTTGTCAAGAACTTTTTTAACATTCTTTTAAGTTTCTGTGTCTAAACCGCTTTGCCGTCCCGCTCTTGCGGACAGCTTCGATATATTACCACCGGTTCACTCTTTTGTCAAGTTTTATTTTGGATTTTTCCAAAATAATTATGAACGCCCGGGGCGCCGCTTTTGCCGGGCCCCGGGCTCCGCTTTACTCCATGGGATAGTCCTTTACCGGCTGCATGGTAATTGGCAGCCGTTTGAAGGATGCAATTCTCTCCATTGCCTCCTCTTCGGTAATGGGCTGCTGCTCCCACACGGTTTCCTCGCCCTCCAGTACCCAGGTGCCCTTGTCCCCACGGTACATCACGCTTTCGATGGGCTTTTGTTCCCCTCCTTCTATTTGGAAATAGAGGTGGTAGGGGCAGCCATCCAGGAACACATATTCTTCAAACACGTTGCCCTGGCACATATAGCCCCGGTTTGCGGTAGCGGTCACACGGGATGTGATTCCATCCTGCATGGTCCATATTTCATTGATATATCCCTCTCGCCCCAGGAGCAAATCTTCCTGACCGTCCCCATTGACATCCAGCAGCGCATATTCCATGGTGTCCCAGAAATCCTTGTAGAGCGGATTCCGATAGGTAACGAAGTAGTCTTCATTTTCCCGCATCTGGGAAATTAGGGCTGCAAAGCTGGTCTTATTCTCATTTTTCCCCTGTTCCGCTTTTCGTTTCTCCTTCTGTGTCGGGTCTTCCTGCCAGTTTTCTGCATTCTGCCGGGACACCTCCAGCTGCTGTCTGACCTGCTCCATGTTGCCGATGGCAGTGGGCTTCGCCTGGAAATTGACGGCAAGCGCCAGCTGCTCCAGCTCCTGCCTGCTCAGCACATCACTGGGACTATCCCAGTCGATGCCTACATTTTTCACCGTTACGGTAACGAAGGCATCCGCCCGGTCATGGAGGAAATAGACATTGCCGCCCTTTTCCTGCACCATCAGGACTTCCTCTCCCCCCGGCAGGGTGAGGACGCTCTGCTGCGCTTCCTCCACATCCGCCACGGTTTGAATCACATCGCTGAAATAGTTCTTGTCCCGGTAGTCATATTGCAGCATCATCTTATATTCCTGCTGCGTTCCCCGGTAAATCGCTTGGAAAGAAGCATTGAAGTTGCCGCATTCCACCACCCGGGCACCCCCAAATTCCAGGCGCAGCACCTCCCCATTGGCAGAAAGGCTGTCAATGCCCAGCTGCTGGGCGAACAAATCTCCGTCCCACATCTGGAAAATTTCCACGTCCCCCGCCGGTTTCAGGTCATATTTCCGGCAAACCTCCTCCAGCTTGTCCAGCATTTCCTGGGAGGTGATGCCCATATAGTCGGCATATTCCTTAGGCTTGGTGAAATTTTTATCCGGGGCAGCGGTGCAGCTTTGTTTGTAGTCAAACCACTCCTGGGATGCCAGCTGGTTTCTGCTGCCCTCCGGGCCGGTCACACTGAGATAGCGCATGACCTTCTCCGTAGGAGGGATTTTGGAGCCGTCCTCCCGGTAGCGCACCCCTTGGGTATAGGATTTGTCCGCCAGAAATAGCCCATCCATGCTCACCAAATACGCCGCTGCACAACCCACTGCCAACGTGGCTGCCAGTACTGCCGCAATCAATCCCCTGCGCCAGTAGGTTCCGGGGGCACGGTGCTGCACCGTCTCATATCCCCCTTTTTCAATCAAATCGTCTCCCAAAAAGGCCAATGCCTTCTGTACATCCTTTTCATTCATAAATACATACCCTCCTTTTCCAAATATGTACGCAGTTTCTCCTTGATGCGGCCCAGCCGCATGTGAACGGCCCCCTCCGACAATCCCAGCTTCCGGGCAATCTCCGCCACGGAATCCATATACCAATAGCGCCGGAGGAAAATCAGCCGGTTCTCCCGGGACAGTGTCCGCACGAAGCTGTCCAGCGCCTGCCCCAGCACCCGGGACTCCATGCTCCGCAGCTGGCGAACATCCGGGATACAGCATTCCATTTCCTCCGTCAGGCTCACCACCTCTGCCTTCCGCTTTTGGGCATTTTTATGCTCCAGCTTGCCCAGGGCATCATTCCGGCAGATTTTCGCCAGATAGGCGAACAGATACCTGGGATTTTGGGGCGGGATGGAATTCCACGCCTTGAGCAATGTATCGCTGACACACTCCTCTGCATCCTGGGGATTTCCCACAATGTTCCTTGCCAGATGCAGCAGCCTTTTCCCATAAGCACTGTCCGCCTGGGAAATGGCATTTTCGTCCCGGTTCAGGAACATTGTCACAATTTGGGGTTCCTTCATATGCATCACCTCACTCATTTTTTTGGCCCTCACCCTATTAGACAGAAAGCGCACTGGATTTCTCACGGTGCTGCATAAAAAATCCCCCTGCGGAAGCATCCGCAGGGGGCAGGTAGGATTTTGATTAGTTTGCTTCGTCAATCAGGCCATAGCCGCCGTCGTTTCTCTTATAAACCACGGCGAAGGAGCCGCCATTGTCGGCATCCCGGAAAGCAAAGAAGCTATGCCCCAACAGGTTCATTTGCAGAACGGCCTCTTCTCTGCTCATGGGGCGCATGTTGAAATGCTTGACACGAGTGATTTTGAAATCCTCTTCCGCTTCCTCGGGGGCAAAGGAGGTTTCCTCCTGTACGCTGCGGACAAAGGCATCCTGGCGCAGGCGCTTAGCCAAGCGGGTCTTGTTCTTGCGAATCTGGCCCTCGATGGTGGCAACCGCTGCATCAATGGAGGCAAACATATCAGAGGTACTCTCGGATGCGCGGAACCAGGTGCCCGCGCCGTGGACAGTCAACTCCGCCTTATTCATGTTCTTCTCCACAGAAAATACAATCAAGGCTTCCGCATCCTCCTCGAAATAGCGCGCCAACTTGGTCACTTTTTTCTCGGCGTACTGATGAACCTTTTCGGGAAGCTTAACTTTCTTTTCACTGTACTGAAATTTCATATGCGGCAGCTCCTTTCATTCGTACCGGTTCTCCGGTGTACCTAAACTATACCACGGCGCCGCATTTTCGACAAGGGGTCAGGGGTCAATTTCGTCCTCATCGTCCAAAAGTTCTGACATGGTCATGTTATAGATAATCTCCGCCTTTTTTTCAAAGAGCCGCCCCAGCCGCACTGCCTGCCGCTGGTTAGGGGCCGTCAGCTCCAGGGTCATCAGATTGCCGCTCTCATCGTCCAGGGCCATAATCACGGAGCATTCGCCGTTCTCCTGGGGAATTACCTGGGTCTTGACGAAGCTGCTTCGGCGGAGCTGACGGTTGAAGCGGTTGACGGCGTTTTCCGCCTTGCAGCGGACGGTATAGGCAATGGAGTCCTGGGTCAGGGAGCCGTCTGCCCGGCCCTTTTCTGTAATTTCGTACAGGCCCTCTTCGGTTTCCGTCAGGTGTCCGGATTTGACCATCTGGGGAATGGCGGCACATACATCGAAATAGCTGACGCAGTCATCCTGGAAGCACAACTCATATATTTGCTGACTGGTGGCCGGGTAACTGACTCTGGACATTACAAACAGGATCAGCACCTTCACATCCAGCATATCATGGATAAATCCCAATCGCTGCATCTTGATTCCTCACTTTCAGGGTACTACAAATTGCACACAACATCTCAATGTTATTATACCGGCTGAGCGCAAAAAATCAAGGGCAACGTCAAAATTCCCTTTGCCTCGCCGGTTCCCCTGTCACCTTCTCTCAGGGAAATGCATATTCTGGAGCACAGGAGGGATGGTTATGGGAAAACTGTTATTTTATCCCGTGGGATGTACACCGGCATGTCATGGGGCAGTGAAAGCGCTGGCCCAAGCCGGGGTGGAAATCACCGACCACATTACGCCGGAGGCCACCCATTTGCTGATGGACGTACCCAGCTTTTCCGGTGCAGGGGTGCTGAAAAGCGGGGCAAGGCTGGAGGAACTTTTGCCCCTCCTTCCGGCGGAAATTACACTGGTTGGAGGAAACATACCGGAGAAAACAGTGGCAGAGCATCCCTGCATAGACCTATTGCAGGATGCCGTTTATCTGTACGAAAATGCGGCTCTGACCGCTGAGTGTGCTCTCCGGGTTGCGGGGGAGAAAATCGGATTTTCCTTCCGGGATGCGCCGGTGCTGGTGGTGGGATGGGGGCGAATCGGGAAGCATTTGTGCCGCCTGTTAAGGGGCTATGGGGCCCAGGTAACCGTACTTTCCAGGAAGGCAGCGCATCTGGCCGAGGCCGCCTCTTTGGGGCTTTCGGTGCTGACCTCCGAAGGGCTTGCCGGAAAAGTGAGAGACTTTCGGCTTATCTTCAATACCGCTCCCGGCATGATGGTTCCCCCTCACATTGCCGCAGACTGCCAAAGCTGCCTGAAAATAGATTTGGCCTCTGTTCCTGGCATCGGCGGGGCGGATGTGATTCAGGCCCGGGGGCTGCCCGGGCTCCATGTGCCGGAAAGTGCCGGAAAATTGATTGCCCAGACCGTTTTGCGGCTGACAAAGGAGGCGCAGACATGAATGTAGGATTTGCCATGTGCGGCTCCTTCTGCACCTTCTCTAAGGTGTTTCCGGTGATGGAGGCCATGGCCAAGGAGCATCGGGTGTATCCCATTTTCTCCTTTGCCGCTGCCGCCACGGATTCCCGATTTGGGAAGGCCGAGGAATTCCTAGCCCAGGCGGAGGCCATATGCGGGCGGCCGGTAATCCGAACCATAGCGGATGCCGAGCCCATCGGCCCGAAGCGGCTGCTGGATTTGCTGGTGGTGGCTCCCTGTACCGGCAACACCCTGGCGAAGCTCAGCCGAAGCATAGCCGACACCCCGGTTACCATGGCAGCCAAAAGCCATTTACGCAATGGGCGGCCAGTGCTGGTGGCTGTATCCACCAATGACGGTCTTGCCGGGGCAGCAGAAAACCTGGGGCGGCTGCTGGCCCGGAGGCACTATTATTTTGTTCCCTATGGTCAGGATGATCCCCAGAGGAAACCCACCTCCCTGGTGGCCCACTTCGACAAGCTGCCAGAGGCTGCCGCACTGGCCCTGGCAGGAAAGCAGATGCAGCCTATTCTGGTTTGAGTACCCAATGAAACAGCTCCGGACATCCCTGGTGCCCGGAGTTTTGTTTTATACATGCAGCCTATGGGGTTTCCAGTCAGGCGCATCCCGGGGACACGTCGCCCCCGCACCGGGAGTGGAAAAAAGGCAGGGCATCGGTTGGGACGCTCTGCCTTTGTACGTTTACAGCTGGGTATAGAATTCCTCCAGCAGCGCCGCCAGGGCCCCCGGCGACTGGGTGTTCACCTGATGGCCGGCACCCGGAATCTCCTTTAGAACGGCATTGTCCAGGATGGCTGCCAGCTCCCCGGCGGCCTTCTTGTTGGCACCGTCCTTCTCCCCGCAGACAATCAGGGTGGGGCAGGAAACCTTTTCCAGAGAATTGCTGAAATCCAAGGTTGCCGCCGTTTTGCACAGGGCCACAAAATCCGCCTTCTGAAAGCCGGTCATCCGAAACTGGGATTCCGGCATCAGCCGGAACACGAGATTTTGCAGCCACAGCAGCTTTTTGGGCATTTTGTATTGAGGGGCAATCAAAACCAGCGCCCCCACCTTGCCGGGATGGTCGATGGCATAGTTCAATGCCAGCACTGCCCCCAGGGACAGGCCGCACAGAGTAAGCTCTCCATCTACTTTATCACACTGCTGAGAGAATGCCTGGTATAGGCTGGAATAGCTGACCTCACGCCCCCTGAGCAGTGCCGCCAAATCCGGGCAGCTAACGTCCCCAGGGAGGGTGATTTTCTCCAGCACCGGCTTCCAGCTGTCCGCCGTCTGCCCCAGGCCATGCAAATAAATCGTGTGCATTCTCTGCCGCCTCCTGCTTTTAGACCAGCTTCTTCAGCTCCTCTGCCAGGTCGGTACACTCCCAGGGCCGGTCGTCCACGCCAAAGTGGCCGTTGGCAGCCGTTGCGGCGTAGATGGGGCGGCGCAGGTCAAAGCGCCGGATGATACCGGCGGGGGTCATATCCACCGTCTGGCGCAGCAGCTCGGTCATTCGCTCCTCGGGGATGCGGCCAGTGCCGAAGGTCTCCACCCGGACGGAGACAGGCTCCGCCACGCCGATGGCGTAGGCCAGCTGCACCTGCACCTGGGTTGCCAGGCCGGCAGCCACCAGGTTCTTTGCCATATACCGGGCCAGATAGGCGGCACTGCGGTCCACCTTGGTGGGGTCTTTACCGGAGAAGGCACCGCCGCCGTGGGAGAAATAGCCGCCGTAGGTATCCACAATAATCTTTCTGCCCGTCAGGCCGGTATCGCCATTGGGGCCGCCGATGACAAAATTGCCGGTGGGGTTGATGTAGACATGCTTCACGTCCTCCATGCGGAAGCCGTACTTGGCCAGGACGGGAGCAATCACTTTCTCCGCCACGTACTTACGCAGGTCTTCCATCCGGAAATCCCGACTGTGCATCACGGAAACCACCACGGTATCCACGCCCACCACATTGCCTGCTTCGTCGAACTCCACGCTCACCTGGGTCTTGCCGTCGGCACGAAGCAGGTCGGTGGACTGGATGCACTGGCTCAGCCGGTTGCTCAGAGCCCGAGCCAGAGCAATGGGCATAGGCATCAGCTCCGGGGTCTGGGTGCAGGCGCCGCCGAACATCATGCCCTGGTCTCCTGCGCCGCCCACCTGGTCATTGGTGCCCATGGCGATGTCGGCAGACTGGGTGTGGATGCGGCACTGAATCTCCACCGTGTCGGCATCGAAGCCGTCGCCGGGATAGACATAGCCGATTTTCCGGATGGCCTCCCGGGCCACGCTGGGATAGTCCACTACAGCCTTGGTGGTGATTTCGCCGCAAATCAGGCAAAAATCGGTGGTGACCATAGTCTCACAGGCCACCCGGGAATTGGGGTCCTGGGCCAGACATGCATCCAGGATGGCATCGGAGATGGAGTCCGCCACCTTGTCGGGATGGCCATTGGTAACGCATTCAGAGGTAAATAATCTTTTTTCCATTTTTTGTTCCTTTCTCTTTACATTGGTGTCTAAAAGCCTGCAAGAAACAAAAACCGCACACCGAAGATTCGATGTGCGCATCTATCGAATCCTCATCTTTCGTTGCCGCCGGATTTAGCACCTTGAATAACAGGTTGCTGGGTTTCATCGGGCCGTTCCCTCCACCACTCTTGATAAGGCTTATATGCAGTTTTAGGTTTCGAGCCCATTATACCCCTCTTTTGCAAATTGTCAAGTACGCACGAAACTTTCCTCTATTGTTCACAAATACGATATGGACTTTTTGCCATGCGGCTGGTAGAATGGATGGAAAGCAGTTTTAGGAGTTGATTTGTTTGAAAAATCTGCGCAGAAAATTCGAACGGTTCTGCCTGCGGAACCGGAACAAGGGCATCCCCAACCTGATGCTCTATATCTGCATTGGCAATGCGGCTGTGTATTTGATGAGCATGTTTGCCCAGAACAACTTTCTGTACTACATGCTCTGCTTTGACCGGAATCTGATTCTCAAGGGGCAGATATGGCGGCTGGTGACCTATCCGCTGACCATGAACGCCGGTATGGGCGGCGGCATGAGCATTCTGCTGGTGGCCATCAGTTTGTTCTGCTATTATTCCCTGGGCATGGTAATTGAGCGAAGCTGGGGAACTCTGAAATTCAACCTGTTCTATCTCTCCGGCGTGGTGATGATGGACATTTTTTGCATGTTCTTCCCCAATTGCCGGGCCGATGTGTATTATCTGAATCTGAGCTTGCTGCTGGCCTATTCCACCATGTTCCCGGACAATACCTTCCTGTTTATGATGATTATTCCCATTAATGCCTGGATGCTGGCCCTGTTCGACCTGGCCCTGGTGCTGCTGGGCATGGTGCAGTCTCGCTTCCCCTATAGCCTGTTCCCCCTGATTGCCCTGGCCAACTATTTTCTGTTCTTCGGTGCGGATGTGCTGAACCTTTTCCCCAGGGGATTTCAGCAGAAGCTGCGCCAGCTCTTCCGGGGAAAGTCCAAGCAGCCGAAGGTGATTCCCTTCCAATCCGGCCAGAAGCCCCAGGAGCCGCAGCAGAACTATAACCACCGCTGCACCGTCTGCGGCCGCACGGATGTGAGCAATCCGGAGCTGGAATTCCGCTACTGCTCCAAGTGCAAGGGCTACTACTGCTACTGCCAGGACCACATCAACAACCATGTGCACATTCAGTGACAGGAGGGGCTAGGGATGCCAAAATATATCATGGCGCTGGACTCCGGCACCACCTCGAACCGGTGCATTCTTTTTAATCAGGCGGGGGAAATCTGCGCCGTGGCCCAAAAGGAATTTACCCAGATTTTCCCCCAGCCCGGGTGGGTGGAGCACGATGCGGATGAGATTTTCGAAACCCAGCTGGCCGTGGCACGGCAGGCGCTTTCCAGTATTGGCGCCAGCGCAGCAGACATTGCCGCCATCGGCATCACCAACCAGCGGGAAACCACAATTCTTTGGAATCGCCACACCGGGCAGCCCATAGGCAACGCCATTGTGTGGCAGTGCCGCCGAACCACCGAAATCTGCACCCAGCTTCAAAGCGAGGGCCTGACC
>UROL01000070.1 GCA_900549495.1 uncultured Eubacteriales bacterium
GAGATCAGCCTCGGTCTCGTGGGCTCGGAGATGTGTATAAGAGACAGCTGTTATACAGGGACGGGGGGGTGCCGGTGATGGAATACAGCTCGGTATTGCGCTGGGCCAGCTGGGGCAGGCTGGAAAGCATGGCCCAGGTGTAGGGGTGACGGGGGTCGTAGAACACGTCCTCCACGGTACCCAGCTCCACAATCTGGCCGGCGTACAGCACAGCCACCCGGTCGGCAATGTTGGCAACCACACCCAGGTCGTGGGTGATAAAGACGATGGTGTAGCCGAATTCCTTCTGCAAGTCCTTAATCAGCTTCAGAATCTGAGCCTGGATGGTCACGTCCAAAGCGGTGGTGGGCTCATCGCAGATGAGAATCTTGGGCTGGCAGGACAGGGCGATGGCAATGACGATTCTCTGCCGCATACCGCCGGAATACTGGAAGGGGTAGTCATCGTACCGGTTCTCGGCATTGGGGATGCCCACCTTCTTCATTAGCTCAATGGCCCGGATTTTGGCCTCCCGCTCAGAGCAGTTCTGGTGCTTGAGGATGATGGAGGAAATCTGGTCGCCAATGGTGAGGATGGGGTTCAGAGAGGTCATGGGGTCCTGGAAGACGGTGGCAATCCGCTTGCCGCGAATCTGGGCCAAATCCTTGTTATACTTGATGTTGGCAATGTCGAAGATGCACTTGCCGTGCAGCTGGTTCTCGGTTTCGTCCAGCAGCTTCACCCGGTAGATGGCAGGGGTGAGGACGTCGTTGCGCACATCGTCGCTGGTCAAATCCAGGCCCTGGCGCATGGCCTGCTTCAGGCAGGACATCAGCTTACGCAGAATCTTCTGCCGGGTCACCACGTCATAGCGGCCCACGGACAGATAGACCTCCTTGGCCAGCTGGGCGTTCCGGGCCTTCTGCTCCTCGGTGACGGAATTCTCGCACAGAGTGGCGTACTGCTTTTTCAGGGCCTCCATTTTCCGGCTGTACTCTGCCTGGTAGGCATGGTCCTGCCTGGCGGCGGCGGCACGCTGCTTCACCGTGGCATCCTTCTCGGCAATCAGGGCCTTGATCTGCTTGTCCAGGGAGGACAGCTGGGCGGAGGCCTGATGAACCTTGTCCCGCTCCTTCTTGGGGTCCAGGGTCTGCTTCATGTTGAAGGTCTCTGCCTGGTCATAGCGCAGATCCTCCAGCCGCTTTTCGAAGGCGGCCTCTTCCTCGGTGGACAGGGCTGCCTTATGCTTGGCCTCGGACTCCAGGCACTTCATCTGCTTGTAGATTTCCGCACCGTTTTCCAGCCTGGAAAACTCATTCAGGCGGTTCTCAATCCTATGGATAACCCGCTTCTGGGCATCCCCCAGGGTAACCTTGAAGTCTGCCAGAGTTTCATCGGAAAAGATAATCTTGCCCTGGTCAACAAAGCCGTTGGAATCCAGCATATTGGCAAAGGTCTTGGTAAACACGGACTTGCCGGAGCCGGACTCGCCCACAATGGCGATGGACTCATTTTCATAGATATCCAGGGAGATGCCCCGGATGGCGGTGAGAACTCTGCCACGGACATGGAATTTTACAACCAAATCCTGAACAGACAATAGAACTTTTTTCTCCATATCTGCTCCCCCTTACATCATGTGGCTTCTGGGGTCGGAAGCATCGCCCAGGTTCTGACCGGCCACATACAGCACGATGGCGATAATGGAGGCCAGAATCACAGGGCTCCAGAACTCCATCTGCCAGCCGGGTGTGAGCATTGCGCTCTGGGCGTTGGTAATCAGCTTGCCCAGGGTGGTATCGGTGAGGCCCAGGCCAATGAAGGCCAGGAACACTTCCATGCTGATATAGCTGGGAATTTCCACGGCTGCCTGGGTGACGATGATGGAGGTCAGGAAGGGCAGCAGGTTCTTGGTAGCAATCCGCATGGTGGGGGTGCCCAGGCAGCGGGAGGCCAGATTGTACTCCCGGTCACGGATAATCAGCACCTGGGTGCGGAAGAAGTGGGCAATGGGCAGCCAGCCAGTGATGGTCAGGGCGAACACCATGGTCCAGAACTTAGGACGGAAGATAAGCACCAGCACGGAGCACAGCAGCTGATAGGGAATATTGCCGACCACGTTGTAGATTTCCAGCATAATCTTGTCGGCCCGCTTGGAGTAGCCCCACAGGGCACCCACAATGATGCCCACGGTCATGTTGATGGCGGCGCAGACCAGGGCCAGGGCGATGGAAATCCGGGCGCCTGCCCAAACGGCATCGAAGGTGGAGCCGCCGGAAGCGCCGGTACCCAGAATCCAATGGATGTTATAGCCAAACTTCTCCATGGCAGCAGCCGGAGACAGGTGCTTGGCGGTGGAATCCATCAGGTTGGCAAACTCGTCATAGCCGGACAGGGGCGGGTAGATGAAGGCGAAGCCAACCACCAGCACCAGCACCACCAGGACGAAGATATTGATTTTTTTGCGGAAGAAGACACGGAAGACGGACTTCCAATAGGAATAGCGGGGAGCCGTGATGCGCTCTGCTTCCTCGTCGCTATGGGACTGGATGGAGAACAGCTCCTCCTCACTGAATCCCAAATCGTCGATTTTCACTTTTTCTTGACTCATCTTGACTCACCTGGCTTTCGTGTTAAAGGAGATTCTGGGGTCAACCATGGCCATGAGCATATCGCCCAAAACCAGGGATACCACGCTGAGCAGGCCATAGAACAGGCACACGCCCACGATGACATTGTTGTCATAGGTCTGGATTGCCGTGACCATCAGGCCGCCGGTGCCGGGGATGGCGTAGACCTTCTCGGTGTAGAAGGCGCCAACCAGGCTGAACAGCACACTGGCAGGGATGCCCTGGACAATGGGCACCACGGCGTTACGCATGATATGTTTGCGGAAGATTTCTCCCTCTGTCAGGCCGTTGGATCGGGCAAAGCGGACATAGTCGGAATTCTTCTGGTCAATCATATACCGGCGCATCCAGCGCATCAGTCTGGCTACGCTGGGCATAGCCAGGGAGATGATGGGCAGGACATACATCATCTTATTGGTGGACTCCAAATCGAAGGTGGTGGGAATGCCCAGGGCATAGCCCAGAGTCTTCACCATGAAGATATAGGACAGCGAGGGAACGGCGGTGATGAACACAATATAGAAGGTGCCCAGCTTATCAATCCAGGTGTCGGCCTTCAGGGCCATCAGCACGCCCAAAGGCAGACCAACCACATAGGCCAGAACCACGGCCAGAATGCCGAACAGGAAGGAGTAGCCCATCTTGGAGCTGCCGTTCTTCACAATACCGGTCTGGGTATAGTCGTCGGTAAAGCGAGTGCCGTAGAGCAGCTCGCCCACCTCCAACGACCCTGCCACATAGGTAGCGGAGTGCAAATCGTCGGCGCTTTCCTCCACGAGGCCCGTGGGATAGGTAATGGTGCTGGTGACATAACCGCCCTGAGAGCGGGTCATGGTATCAAACACGTCGATGCCCTGGTTCACCACGAAGGATTTGCCCAGGTGCAGCGTGAGAAAATTCTGATGAATATAGGGGAAATTGCTGTTGCAGTACATCAGGTACTTGTGGGTAGTGCCGTTGCCCATAATGGCAGGGGAGAACTTCTCGCCGCCGTACATGGGGTCGTGCAGAGTAAAGGTGAGCTTCCGCTGGCCAATGTCTTCCTGAACCCTGTGGATGTTGTCGAACTCCAGAAGGCCGGTAAAATAGCGGAAGGCCCGATTCCAAATGGGCTTATCCTTGGCAGCAAACAAAGCCGCCTGACCACCATTGGCAACCTTCCTGCCGTTCATCTTGGTGTCCAGCCGCTTTACTTCATAACCCTTGGAGGTATAGTATTCCTGGAATTGCTTCACATACTGGGCGGTGAGCTCGGAATCCTTGTCCGGAGTGCGGCCCAGCTTGACGGCGTCGGCCCGGGTTTCCTCGGTGATGGTGCCATCCTTTGTCAGCTGCAAAAGGTAATCGGCATAGGTAACATAATCCAGATACCCATACTCCTCCCATTTGCTGTACATATAGGTTTCCTTCGCGTTAAACGTCTTTTTACTGAACAGAGGGTCCGATGCAAAAATCAGCTGGCGATCCATCAGCGTAAAAATCATCACCATCACAATGACAACCATTATCGCAACCGAGAGGAAGCCGCGAAGGAGTCTGTTTACTACGTATTTCGTCATATTATCACTCTCGCTTTTACTGGCCAATCGGGGGACGGATCGACTGGGACCCGTCCCCCGAAAGACTGTTGTTTTTTAGAATCGGAGCTGTCTAATCATTAGAACAGGCCGAAGCTCTTGGTCATACCGTTGCCGCCGGGCAGCAGGGTATCCAGGTAGGACTTGGGATCGCCGTAGTCGGGGCCCCAGCCGCCGTTGTTGCCGATGTTGAAGTTCATCTCCGCACCGGTGTTGGGATAGTAGGTGGCGTTCAGCCAATCCTTCTGGGTGTCGCAAGCCACGACGTTCACCTGAACCACGCCCTCCAGGACAGCCTCAACGCTCTGCTTCAGAGCCTGGTCCTGATTCTTCATGGGGTCGCTGGCAACGAAGCTGGCAATATCCAGGTAAACGGGGTTCTCGGCGCTGATGTCGTAGCCCTGGGCCTTCAGCTCTTCCAGAGCGATGGCCAGCTCAGCCTTGGCAACCTCGGGGTTGTACCAGCCATCGAAGCCGGTGCCCAGGCCGGTTTCCTCGTCGAAGGACTTGATGGTGCTGCCGTCGGCCTCCAGCTGACGCTGACGGATGGCACCGTAAGCGGTGCCGGCGGGGAAGGTGACGGACTCGCCGTTGATGTCAACGGTGACTTCCTTGCCCAGGTACACAAAGTTGCCGGGGACGTAGGCGTTGATCATGCAGTTGTACTTCAGCTCTTCGCCCACACGCTGTGCCAGCATATTGGCACGGTCGATGGAGAACATCACAGCACGACGGAAGTGAATGTTCCGCATGGCGGCGTTGGCGACAGTCTTCTGGTCCTCAGTCATGGAAGAAACAGCCACGTTGGGGTCGTTGAAGTTGGCGTAAGCCTTACGGTTGACGTTCATCCACTCGGTGAAGGAGGTGGCGTCGGTGTCGGAGACGTAAGCGTACTCGTCGAACTTGCCCTCAGACTTGGCAATCTCGGTGGTAGCGGTGTTCAGGCCGGCGCCGGTGATGTCACCAGCCAGCATATCCTTGTAGGACTTGGTGGTGTCGGTGCCGTCGTTGAACTTCCAGTTCAGGGTGTGAACGCCCACGATATCGGGGTTGTAGTAGGTTTCGTTGTACTCGAACACGATGATGTTCTGCTCGGTGTAGCTCTTCACCAGGTAGGGACCATTGTAAGCAATGGTGTCGGGGGAAGTGCCGTACTTATAGGTGGAGGAGTCCTTGGCAGCTGCAAACTCCTCGATGCCGAAGGCGCCGCCCTGGCTCAGGAAGTAGCTGCGGTTCATGGGAGCGAAGATGCTGTAGCCCAGCATGGTCAGGAAGTAGGGGGCGGGAGCGCACAGGGTGTACTCCAGAGTGTAATCATCCAGAGCCTTGACACCGACATCAGCAAAGTCGGTGGTCTCGCTGTTGATATACTCGGAAGCGCCCTCGATCAGACCGTCAACCAGCCACTCCAGGCCAGCCTGGCAGTCCAGCATGTGCTGCATAGCGGCAACGAAGTCGTCAGCGGTGACGTCGCCGATTTCACGGCCCTGGGAGTCGACCCACTTCACGCCCTGGCGAATCTTGAAGGTGAAGACGGTCATGTCGTCGTTTGCTTCGTAGCTCTCAGCGAGGGCGGGCTGCAGGTTGTTCTTCACATCGTACATCATCAGGCCGTCGTACAGCTGAATCAGGGGGCGGGAGTCAGCCTGCAGGTAGGTATTCAGTACGTCCCAGGTCTGGGGGTCGGAGGTGTTGGCGTAGTTATACACATCGTCCTGGGTATAGCCGTTGTCAGCCAGGTAAGCCTTGACCTCAGAGATGTAGGTGGCAGCATCGGGAGCTTCCATCCACAGGGCAATCATAGCCTCACGGTCAGCAGCCTTTACCAGCTCCTTGGTGGTGATAGTGGAATACTGACGGTCAGCGTCATTGCCCCACAGAGTACCGGTAACGGTCTTGGGAACCACACGGCCGATGGCATAGTTGCCGCCGTTGGACATGGTGGGCAGCAGAACGCCGGCCTCGAGCATCTTGGCCTCGGCGATAGCCTCCATGGCGTAACGCTGGTCTACGTCCATGCAGTCCAGGGCGTCCATGTACAGGTCATAGAATTCGCCCAGGATCTCGTCGTACAGTTCCTGGTCATCCTTCTCTTCCAGAGCGGGGACATCGGCGTAAGCGCCGACAACCATCGGAAGAACCATGGCCAGTGCCAGAACGATTGCGAGAAGTTTCTTCATGTTTGTTTCCTCCTTAATACTTTTTGCAGGATTTCGTGCATAACACGAGCTCGCATCCTGCATAAATCACTTTTGCAAATGATTTGCAAACATTTTACCATAGCAATTCTTATAAATCAACCCTCGGTTGTGATTTGCCGGGTAATTTTGTTGCGTTCTACAATTTCCGGCATTATATGGGCAGGGCCAAAAATTTTTTTGTATAATTTCACAATCGTTTCTGTTGCAGAATCAACCTTCCACCTGCGGTGAACACTCCCCGAATTTTTTCAGTTAGCCCAGTGACGCCTTTTTGCTGCCTCCGGCGGGCCCTGTCCATTTCCCATCCTTCAAAAATGAAACCCTGCAAGGGCTGCAAATCATTTTGGAGGGCAGGTTCTTCCGGAATCGGGTTTTCCCCGGGCCGCTGCCAGCCAGCTCCGCACGAATGGGGTATACATTATAATATATAGAATGCTTTCTTCCAGGGCTTTTATGCACATGGGTGATAATATGGCCATTTCTGCAAATAGTAGCAGTGGCAGAATTGGAAATTCTTCAGAAATTCTTAAAATTATGGAAATCTTTTGGAAAACACTTTGCATTTCCCTGGGAATGTGATATACTATTGTGGCAAAAAAATCGTTTATGTGATAAAAGAGGAAGTCAGATGGCAGATTTATCAAAAATTTCCGTTGTTCTCCCCTCTCTTGACCCGGATGAAAAGCTGAACGCCGTAATCGACGGGCTGCTGGAATACGGATTTACCGATATCATTCTGGTCAACGATGGGAGCAAACCGGAGAATTTACACTATTTCACCGATGCGGCCCAGGCCCATCCGGAAATACATGTTCTGACCCACCCGGAAAACCGGGGCAAGGGGGCGGCTCTGAAAACCGCCTTCACCTGGGTTCTGGAAAACCGCCCCGATGGATTGGGTGTGGTCACGGTGGACGGCGACAATCAGCACCACCCGGAGGATACCCGGGCCTGCTGCCAGCACATGCTGGAATCCGGGCGCATCACCCTGGGCTGCCGGGACTTTACCCTGCCCCACGTACCCCCACGCAGCCGCTTCGGCAACAAGACCACCTCCGGGGTGTTCAAGCTCTTCTGCGGCATCACCCTGTCCGACACCCAGACGGGCCTGCGGGCCTTCCCCCAGGAGACCCTGGCGCTGATGAACACCGTCTCCGGCGACCGGTTCGAGTATGAGACCAATATGCTGCTGGCCATGAAGACCAACGGCCTCCCCTTCGACGAGGTAAAAATCCGCACTGTCTACATTGAAGAGAACAAGAGCTCCCACTTCCACTGGCTGAAGGACTCCTGGCGCATCTACAAGCTGATTCTGCGCCACTTCTTCCGCTACACCCTCAGCAGCATTCTGTGCGCTGGGGTGGATGCTGGGATGTTCGCCCTGTTCGACCATCTGCTGGCCACCTCCGGTGCCATGGTTCACGACACGGTGCCCTATGTACTGGCCCGGGTAATCTCCTCGCTGCTGAATTTCTTCGTCAATCAGCGGCTGGTGTTCCAGTCCACAGAGAAAACCAGAAAAGCCCTGCTGCGCTACTATGCCCTGGCCGTGCCCCAGCTGCTGGTGCAGATGGTGCTTACCAATGGTGTGTTCTGGCTGCTCCACGTTGGCGAGAAGGCCAATGGGCTGCGGACACTATGGTATATTATTGTAATGACCGTGCTGTATTTTATCAGCTATGCGATCCAGCAGCGCTGGGTCTTTGCATCCCACAAACAAAAATCTGACGCGAGGAAAACAAAATGAGTAAGAAAAAGCAATCTCAAAAAAGCGGCCTGGTTGGCCGCATCATCCGCCGCTTCTTCCTGCTGCTGTTCACATTGATTGTTCTGCTGGTGGTGGGTCTGGCGCTGATGATGAATCTGGTGTTCAACGGTCCCTCCCCCGCCGCCCGGGACGTGCTGACCATGTCCCTGCTGGAGCCCAGCGCCACCAAGTGGATTCCGGGTCTGTTTATGAGCGACGAGCTGGTGGACCAGATTAAGAACATGGGTGACAACGAAGCCCCCATCGAGGACGTGAACCTGGACGACATCGTTATCATGGACTCCAGCACCATGGCCGCCTCCGACGAATGGGCCGCCTACCCCGACGGCATCCGGATTGAAAGCTATGCGGGCAAGACCTTCAACGCCCACATCATGCTGATTCAGGACCCCAGCCGGGTATATCTGGGACTTTCCAGCTATGACGGCTTCTCCACCAGCAAGCCCGGCAAGCGTCTGAACGTAGCCATCGAGGACGAGGGCGCTTCCGCCGCCGTCAACGCCGGTGCCTTCAACGACGACGGCACCGCAGGCAGCCAGGTGGGCAGCGTGCCCGCCGGTTTGACCATTCACGGCGGCGTGGTGGTTTCCAACCAGTATCAGGGCCTGGTGCCCGAAAAGGGCTTCTGCGGCATCAACAACGACAACAAGCTGGTGGTCGCCGAGACCATGACCGAGTCCCAGGCCATGGAAATGGGCATCCGGGACGGCTGCGAATTTGGCCCCGTGCTGATTGTCAACGGTGTGCCCAACCAGCAGGTGTATTCCGGCAACTCCGGCTATAACCCCCGCACCGTGGTGGGTCAGCGGGCAGACGGCGTGATTATCTTCATCTGCGCCGACGGCCGCCAGGCCGGTTCCCTGGGTGCCACCTACAAGGATATGATTGACCTGCTCACCGCTTACGGTGCAGTCAACGCCTGCAACATGGACGGCGGCTCTTCCTCCGTTATGCTCTACCGGGACTACACCACCGGTCAGGTCAGCATGATTAACAGCTACTCCGTGCTTCAGAGTGAGCCCAGAAGAATGCCCAACTTCTGGATGGTCAGCCCCAAGAAGTAAGGGAGGTATAAAAGAATGTATCAAGGTAAATTCGATGCAAAATCCAAGGGCCAGCAGTCCCCCGACCAGGCCCTGGACAGTATTATCCCTGTCTCTTATACACATC
>UROL01000071.1 GCA_900549495.1 uncultured Eubacteriales bacterium
CAGGGAAAAGCCGCACCTGCACCCAATGGGTGGATATCGTCAACCATACGCCAATTCCCAGAATCAGCACAAGCATGGGCATTCCCCAAAGCAGCTGGTACAGCCTGTCCATGATTTTTGTCATACGGTTCCTCCTAGCATATCACCTTTCAATGCAAAGTGCAAGAAAAAAATCAGAAATTGCAAAAAAGCAGACCCCTTCCGAAGTCTGCTTTGGTAGATTGCTGTTCTATTCCCATTTGCTCCAGGTTTCGGGGCAGTAGCCAACCGTAGCCTGCTTGCCATTGCGGACGATGGGTGTTTTCATCAGGCTTGGGGAGTCGAACACTTTATCCTCCTTGGCCCTTGCATCATCCATGTATTTCATATTGGTTATTTCCTGGGATTTTCCGTTCCAGTCAATCAAATTGTCAATCCCGCCCAGGGCACGCACCACGCTGTCAAACTCTCTGCCGGACATTCCAAACCGCTGCAAATCGATGGACTGGAACCGGATGCCCCGCTCTTTGAAATAGCGTTCCGCTTTCTTGGTATCAAAGCACTTGCTTTTTCCATAAATCTGTATATTCAATATGCAACCTCCATCAGACACAGGCCCTGGGCCGGAGCCAAAAAGCCTGCCTCTCTCCGTTGACCCGAAAACAAGGACAGAACACTTTCGGCCGTTCGCTCTCCCCTGCCAACCTCTATCAGTGTCCCTGCCAGAATTCGCATCATGTTATACAAAAAGCCGTTTGCCGTAACGGCAATGCAGATTTCCTCCCCTTTGCGCTCCACCGTCAGGGAGGTGATACAGCGCACAGTGGACTTTTTCACCTTTGCCTTTGTGCAGAAGGCGGCGAAATCATGCATCCCCACCAGGTATGCCCCAGCCGCATTCATGGCTGCCACATCCAGTGTTTCCGGAAAGGCGGCCACATAGCGGCGCTGGAAAACGCAGGGCGCATTGCTGTTCCAGATGCGATAGCAATAGGTCTTCTGCCTGGCGTTCAGCCGGGCATGAAACCGGGGCGAGGCTTCCTGACAGGAATATATGCCAATGTCCTCCGGAAGATACCGGCGCAGCTGCTCCAGAATCTCTTCGGCAGGCATGGCACTTTCGCAGTGAAAGGATGCCACCTGGCCCAGTGCGTGGACACCTGCATCTGTCCTGCCGCTTCCGCTGACCTCGATAGACTCCCCCAGAATGCGGCTGAGGGTTTGCTCCAATTTGCCCTGGATGGTATTGTCCGTCCCCGGGAGCCGCTGCCAGCCCCGATAGCGAGTGCCATCGTAGCAGAGCTTAAGCCGCAGGTTCCTCATATTCCTCCAGCTCCTCTCTGGCTTCCTGCTCCGTATCTGCCGAAAACAGGAACCGTCCATTCTTGTCGTATACCATAACGTGTCCGTGTGCATAGCGAATTGAGAACATAGCCATCCGCCTTTCCCTTTGTGATGGCTATAGTATCTCACACGTTCCGTCCAATAACTTGGACGTTTTATAAGAGCACTGCACAGCCGGGCAGGGAAAGGAAGCCGCAGCTGTGCAGTATTTTCTTAGAAGATTTTTCCATTCAGCCAAGAGGAGACGTCGCCGTATACCTCCTGCTTATTCAGCTCGTTTAGAATCTCGTGCCGCCCCAATGGGTAAATTTTACAGGTCACATCCTGCATCTGGGCCTTTTGGAATGCGGCCACCGCCTGGCGGACACCCTTGCCATAGTTGCCCACCGGATCGTCGCCGCCTGCAATAAAGAAAACCGGCAAATCCTTTTTCATGGCTGCAAGGTTCTGGGGATTCTCGATATAGGCAATTCCCGTCAGCATGTCCCGAAGCAGTCCGCCGGTGGCGGTGAATCCGCATAGGGGGTCTGCCACATAATCACTGACCACCTTTGGATCCCGGCACACCCAGTCGAAGGGGGTCTTGGGGTGCTCCACCCGCTTATTGTAATTGGCGAAGGCCATGTTCTGCAATGCCTCGCTGGGCGTTGCCTCCCCCTGCACCTTGCAAACTGCCTGACAAATGGCAATACCGGAGGCCAGCAGCGCTCTGGGCTTCCAGCCGGTGCCGCAGATTACAGCCGCAGAAATGCCGCTGTCCGGGTAGGCGCACAGAAGGGTTCGGGTCATAAACGAACCCATGGAATGTCCCAGCAGCACATAGGGTAGATTGGGGAATTCCTGCCTGGTCTTTTCCAGCAGTGCGTAGCTATCCGCCACTGCGGTAAACCAACCGCCGTGGAAATAGCCCTGCACGCCTTCCCCATTGATGGACTTGCCATGGCCCATATGGTCCTCGGCCACTACAACATAGCCAAGGGCATTCATATATTCTGCAAAGGCATCATACCGCTCTATATACTCTGCAATACCGTGGATGATTTGCAGCACTGCAACCGGGGGCTTCTCCGGCATCCATCGGCTGACATGGATTTGGCCGGCACCCTGGGATGCATAGAATTCATCTGTACGCATGGCATTCACTCCACTACGGTATAGTCCGCATCAGAGATGGCTTTTTTCAGTGCGGCCAGGTCGGCATTGCCGGTGACGGTCACCGTCTTGGCAGCCAAGTCCACCACGGCATCCTGGGTACCGGGCACCTCTTTGCAGACCTTTTCCACTCTGGCCTTGCAGTGGTTACACATCATACCTTCTACCTTGATAACTGTTTGCATTGTATTTTCCTCCTTATCGAGTTGGCACATCTCTGTGCACATATTTGGGGTTTGAATTTCTGACGGATTTTTGTCCGGCTTAAAGAAGCGCAGACGCAGCGCATTGCTCACCACAAACACGGAGCTCATGCTCATTGCGGCAGAGCCCAGCATGGGGCTGAGGCGAAGACCAAACGGAACAAACAATAGTCCGGCAGCCACCGGGATACCCAAAATGTTGTAGAAAAAAGCCCAAAACAGGTTTTCCTTGATATTGCGAATGGTGGCCCGACTCAGGGCTATGGTGCTGCTCACTGCGGACAGGGAGCTGTTCATCAGCACCACATCTGCCGACTCAATGGCAATATCCGTTCCGTTGCCGATAGCCATCCCCACGTCCGCTGTCACCAGGGCGGGGGCATCATTGATACCGTCCCCCACCATCAAAACCCTGTGGCCCTCTGCTTGCAGCTTTCTGACTGCACCAGCCTTGTCTGTAGGGAGAACATCGGAAATCACATGCTGGATTCCGGCCTTGTCCGCAATGGCCCGGGCGGTTTGCTGGTTGTCACCGGTAAGCATCACCACATCCAGGTGGCGGCGGCGCATAGCCTGTATAGCAGAAACCGAGTCCGATTTCAGCACATCCGCAGCGGCAATGGAGCCCAGATATGCTCCCGCTTCCGTGGCAAAATGGAGGGGGGTTTTTCCCTGGGCGGCCAGAGCAGAAAAGTCTGGAAGTGCAACTCCCAAATCCGCCATCAGCCGGTCATTGCCGCCGTAATAGCAGACCCCTTCCACCTTGGCCGATACGCCCTTGCCTGGAATAGTCCGAAAATCTTCTGGCTCCGGATACTCTTTCCCGGCAGCGCTGAGAATGGCTTTGGCAAAGGGATGCTCGGACCTGCTTTCCAGAGAGGCCGCTATCCTCATCAGCTTTCCCTTGTCGGCACCGGCAGGCAAAATATCCGTAACTGCCGGGTGCCCGGTGGTTAGGGTGCCGGTCTTGTCCAGCACTACGGTATCGATGCTGTGCAGGTTCTCCAGAGCCTCTGCATTTTTGAAAAGGACTCCCATCTGAGCCCCCCGGCCTGTGCCCACCATAATGGCAACAGGGGTCGCCAACCCCAAAGCGCAGGGGCAGGAGATTACCAGGACAGAAATGGCATTGTTTAAGCTAAACTCCAAAGAATATCCCAGTAGCATCCACACTGTAAAGGTAATTGCAGAAATGGCCATAACCGTTGGGACGAAAACTCCGGCAATCCGGTCTGCCAGCCGGGCAATGGGTGCCTTGGAGCCCCCTGCATCCTCCACCAGGCGGATAATCTGCGCCAGGGTGGTGTCCTGCCCCACCTTGTCCGCCTGAAATTCCAGGTACCCCTCTTGGTTGACGGTGGCAGCGAAAACTTTGTCGCCGGTCCTTTTCTCAACCGGGAGGCTCTCGCCGGTCAGTGCGCTTTGGTTTACCGATGCACGGCCACGGACAATTGTCCCATCCACGGGAATGCTTCCGCCAGAGCGGACGATAACAATATCCCCCACCCGGACATCCTCCACAGGCAGCTCCTCGATTGCATCTCCCCGCCGGACACTGGCGGTTTTGGGGCTCAAATCCATCAGCGCGCGGATGGCATCACCGGTTTTTCCCTTGGCTCGTGTCTCCAGATATTTTCCGAAGGTAATCAGCGTCAAAATCATAGCGGCGGACTCAAAATAGAGGTTGTGGCTGTATTCCGTCACAATATCCATTTGGCCATGCCCCAGGGCCCAGGACATGCGGAACAGGGCAGCAATGCCGTATGTCAGCGCCGCCAGGCTCCCCACTGCTATCAAAGAATCCATATTGGGACTGCGATGCCACAGTGCCTTCAGGCCCCGGATATAATACACCCGGTTCAGATACACCACCGGCAACGTAAGGCAAAGCTGAAGCAGCGCAGCCACTACAGCATTTTCTGCCCCATGATACCACTTTGGTACAGGCAGCCCCACCATGTGGCCCATGGTGAAATACATCAGAATCACCAGAAACGCCGCTGACCAGACCAGCCTATGCTTCATCTCCGCCAAGGCATTGTCCGGCGGTGCTGCCTTTTCTTTTTTCTTGGCAGCTTCCTGGAGGGAGGCATTGTAGCCTGCATGCTGCACCGCCTGAATCACGGCGGCAGAAACATCCTCCTTGGCAGTGACCGTCATTGTCCCTGCCAGCAGGTTGACTTCCGCTTTCTCAACACCGGGCACTGCCCTGGATACCTTCTCCACTCGTGCAGAGCAGGCGGCGCAGGTCATCCCGGTTACAAAGAACTTTTGAACCATTTCCATTTCACCTTTTCTATTATCTGCCATTTTGAAGGAAGAGTCAACTGTTTTCTATTGACACGCCCTATCTCATATGGTAATATTCTACCACGTAATGAAGATATTGCAAGTATGCACTATTTTGTGCAATACTACCCTTTTAGATACCGTAGGAGGTGTATATGAATCAGGATGAAATTTGCCCCGTAGCAGCTACCCTGGATTTAATCGGCGGTAAGTACAAAGCGCTGATTTTATGGTATTTGGCCGACGGACGGCGGCGATTTTCCGAGCTTCGGAAAATGATTTCCGGTGCCACGCCAAAGATGCTGACCCAGCAACTCCGGGAATTGGAAGCCCAGGAGCTAATCCATCGGGAGGTCTTCCCGGTGGTGCCCCCAAAGGTGGAATATTCCCTGACCGACACCGGGCGAAGCCTGATGCCGATTCTGACCGCCATGCGGGACTGGGGCACCGAGTACCTGCATAGCAAGAATCTGGAGCCCAACTGCTTCATGGTGAAGTCCGGTTCCTCCTGCTGCCATAAAGCCTGAAAAAACGAAAGGATTTGCATAAAATGAACATTAAGATTATTTCCGACAGCACTTGCGACCTGTCCCCGGAACTGTTGCAGAAATATGATATCGACATCATCCCGCTGATTGTGATGAAGGATGCCGACGAATTTCTGGATGGTGTCACCATCACCCCTGCCGATATCTTTGCCCATGTGGCCGCCGGCGGCGACCTGTGCTCCACTGCCGCCAGAGGCGTTGCCGTTTTCCAGGAGGCGTTTGCCAAGTATGCCGGGAAATATGACGGCGTTGTCCATGTGAATATCAGCTCTGAATTCTCTTCCAGCTATCAGAACGCCTGTATTGCCGCAGAGGATTTTGACAACGTTCGGGTTATCGATTCCCGGAATCTCTCCAGCGGCCAGGGCTTGGTGGTTCTGAATGCCTGCGAGCTTGCCCAGACCGCAACAGATTTGGATACGCTGAAAGCAGAGCTGGACGAATTCACCTCCCGGGTGGAAGCCAGCTTTGTAATCGACCGGCTGGACTATATGGTAAAGGGCGGCCGGTGCTCCAGTGTGGCAGCACTGGGGGCCAATTTGCTGGGCCTGAAGCCCTGCATTGAGGTAAAGGACGGAAAGATGTCGGTGGTAAAAAAGTACCGCGGGCACATTGAAAAGTGCATCAGCTCCTATGTCAGGGACCGCCTGGCAGACCGGGATGGACTGGAAAACGGAACGATTTTCATCACCCATACGGATATCTCACCGGACAGCGTGAATGCCGCCTGGGACGGTGTCAGGCAGTACGGCAGCTTTGAAAATGTGTATGAAACCAGTGCCGGCTGCACAATTTCCTGCCATTGCGGGCCGGGAACCTTGGGCATCTTGTTCGTGCGGAGTAAGTAAACACACAAACCGCTCCTGTCAGGGGGCGGTTTTCCTTACAAAGCGCTTGTTTTTTGCCGCTTCTGTGCTATACTGATACCGGCCAATGGCCCAAAAGAACAAGACGAGGGACATTATGGATTATAATATGATTATGGATCTTGCCGCAGATTTGGGCTATGAGCTCTCTATCAGCGGTGCAGAGACATTCCGGGTGGAAGACAGCATGGCCCGTGTTGTCGAAAGCTATGGAATATCCGCAGAGGTTTTTTCCATCCCCAACTATCTGATTGTCAGCATTCTAACGGAAACCGGAAAACCCATTACCCGAATGCGCCGGATTGGCTATCACGGCAACAATCTGGATGCCGTGGAAAAGCTGAACGCCCTGAGCCGCCGGATTTGCACCAGTCACCCATCGCCGGAGGAAGCAATGCAGTGGCTGGAAGAGGTTCGTGGCTCCGTCCTCTGTTATGGACTTTCCACTTATCTGCTGGGAAATTTTCTGGGAGCGTTGGGGTTTGGCGTCCTGTTCGGATGCGGTCCGGCAGATATGCTGGTAGCCGGGCTTTGCGGCATCCTGGGCGGCGTTTTGAATCGCTTTATGGACCGGATGAAGGTCAACCCCTTTTTTGAGACGATTTTTACCGCCTTTTTCATGGCATTTACCGCCTATGCTCTGAACACCCACGGCATTGCACAGAATGTAAACGGCGTGGTGATTGGTGCGCTGATGATACTGGCCCCTGGGCTGCTCTTCACAAACTCCATGCGGGATATCATCTATGGCGACACCAACTCCGGCATCACTCGGTTTGTGCAGGTGGTATTGATATCCATGGGAATGGCACTGGGCACCGCCGTAGCCTGGAATGCAGCCACGCTGCTGTGGGGCACTCCCAGGAATCTGGTTGCCATGTCCAATCCCCTTCCCGTTACCGCCCTGGGAGCTTTGATTGGCTGCATCGGCTTTTCCATCCTGTTTAATATCCATGGCCCTGGTGGCTTGCTCTGTGCATTGGGCGGTGTGGGAACCTGGGTGGCCCTGGAGCTGATCCTACAGGCAGGCGGAGGGGCAATGTTTGCCTATTTTGCCGCCGCATTCTTCGCCTCGGTTTATGCCGAGGTGATGGCCCGGATACGGAAATATCCGGCAATCTCCTATCTGGTGGTTTCCCTTTTCCCCCTAATTCCCGGTGCGGGAATCTACTATACCATGTACTACGCTGTGCATGGCAACATGGAGCAATTCGCCGCAGAGGGAACCCATACCGCCGCCATAGCCGGTGTAATGGCAGTGGGGGTACTGCTGGTATCCACCCTCGTCCGGTTGAATTGTACCTGGAAGGAAGCAAGAGAAAAGAAATAACCGTCTCCCGCCCCGCCTTGCAAAGCTGTGCAAGGCAGGGGCGTTTTCGTATCTTTTCATGGGTGTGACCCTTTTCCTCGGGAATGCATATGTTGGAATGTGACATTTTGCGGAAAGGACGTATACCATGCTGCTGTGTTTATTAACTGCCCTGGGAGTTGGCGGGGCCACAATTCTGGGAACCACATTGGGGTTCCCATGCCGAAAAATCTCCCATCGATTTCGTGACATTGTTATGGCCTTTGCGGCGGGAGTAATGCTGTCAGCGGCCGTCTGGGGGCTGATTATTCCTGCCATGGAATATGCGGACTACGGTGGCCCCGGCATTACAATCTGCGGTATTTTTGCTGGAGCCCTCTGCATGCGCCTGGTGGACCGGCTGGTGCCCCATATCTATAAGCGGATTGGTTGGGAAAACGGCGGCAGTTGCCATCCGTTATCCAGGGAGCGGTTAGTTCTGTTTGTGGCAGCTATGGCCATTCATAATTTCCCGGAAGGGCTTGCATCCGGGGTCAGCCTGGGCTCCGGCGACCTGCGCTCTGCGCTGCTGATTTCCGGTGGGATAGCCCTGCAAAACATTCCGGAGGGGCTTGTCACCGTCACCCCCATGCTGGCAGCCGGAATTTCCCCAAAGAAATCCTTTTTATGCGGAGCGGCTACCGGCGTGATTGAAATGATTGGCACCTTTGCCGGCTTCTACGCCGTTACATTGACCCGGGCAGTGCTCCCCTTCTCCCTGGCCTTTGCAGGGGGAACCATGCTCTATGTCATCACCGACGAGATGATACCCGACACCCACAGCCATGGCAGTGAAGGAATTGCCACCTATGCCCTGCTGGCGGGCTTCTGCCTGATGCTGATAATGGACGTAATGCTGGCATGATTCGGAATCTGCTGCAGACCTTGACATGCCGGTAAGAATCCATTAAAATAAGGAACAATACAAAAGCAAAGCGAGTTGATAGATGTGAAATTGTCGCTGGTAGTGCCATGCTACAACGAAGCAGAAAATGTGGCGCTGTTTCAGGAGGAAACCATAAAGGCTTTCCTGGACTGCGGGTACTCCTATGAAATTATTTTTGTAGACGACGGCAGTCAGGATGCAACACTGCACCAGCTGAAGAAGCTATATGCCAACGGAAGGTGTCCGGTAAAGGTGATTTCCTTCTCTCGGAATTTCGGCAAGGAATCCGCCCTGTATGCCGGGCTACAGCATGCAGACGGAGATTATATCAGCCTGATTGACGCCGACTTGCAGCAGCGGCCGGAAATTGTCCGGGACATGGTTGCCTTCCTGGATGAGAACCCGGACTATGATGTGGTGGCTGCCTATCAGGACCGGCGCAACGAGGGCAAGGTGCTTTCCTTCTTCAAAAAGAGCTTTTATAAAATCATCAACAAGCTCTCCGATGTGGCACTTCAACCAGAGGCCAGTGATTTCCGAACCTTCCGGCGAAGTGTAAAAGACAGCATTCTGGATCTGGGAGAATATCACCGCTTCTCCAAGGGAATTTTCGCCTGGGTGGGCTACAATACCAAATTCATCCCTTACACTGCTTGCGAGCGTGCC
>UROL01000072.1 GCA_900549495.1 uncultured Eubacteriales bacterium
GCGCTGGACACCAGAATGCGCCCCGCTCTTTTGGTAAAGCCGGTTTTTACGCCGTCCGCCCCCGGATAGAGCCATAGGAGCTTGTTGTGATTGCGTAAGAGTCGGCTTCCAACGGTAACGGTTTTGGTGGAGACAGTCTGGCGAAAAATTGGATTGTCCATGGCATAGGATGCCAGTATCGCCAAATCCCGAGCTGTGGAGCGGTGATTTTCCGCATCCAAGCCGTTGGGGTTTTCAAAATGGCTTTGGGTCATGCCCAGTCTTTTGGCCTTGTCATTCATCAAATTGGCAAATTCCGGAATGCTGCCGCAGCAATACAGCGCCAATGCCACCGCCGCATCGTTGCCGGAGGACAGCATCAGGCCATACAAGAGCTCCTGGAGGGACAATCTCTCGCCTTCTCGCAGGTACATAGAGGAGCCCTCCACCCCCACCGCCTGCTTAGGGACGGACATTTGGTCCAATACGTTGCAATTTTCACAAATCAGCAGAGCGGTCATAATCTTTGTGGTGCTGGCAATCAGGCTGGGCTCTGTGCTGTTTCTGTTCAGCAGCATTCTGCCGCTGAGGCAATCCAGCATGGCGGCAGATTTTGCAGACAAGGCACCTGCATGGACCGGGACAAGCAGAACGGCAGCCAGCAATGCAGCCGCCGTTCTTAGCAATTTCCTTTTCATTTTGTTCACCCGGGGATAGTTTCCCCGGAGAAGAAAGGATTATTCCCCTTTTTTACCTGTCTTGCCGTCAATAAAGGACGAAATCTTGTCCAGGGTGTCCGGTATCATTTCCACCAGCCGATCTGCGGTGGTGTTGGCAGCCTGGGCCACGGGAACCATGCGGACATTCCCCTCCTTTACCACCAGGAAGCAAATGGGGGTCACCTTCACGCCGGCCCCTACGCCGCCGCCAAAGGGATTGTCCCCAGAGGTGGTCTTCCCCTTAGTAAAGTCCGAACCGGCGCCGCCAAAGCCCACGCTGACCTTGGAGACCGGGATAATCGTCACTCCGTCCGGCGTGGTAATGGGTTCCCCCACCACGGAGTTTACATCTACCATTTCTTTTATCTTCTGAATGGTGCCTTCCAGCATACCGGGAAGTTTTTGACTCATGATTCTGTACCGCCTTTTCGTTTCTTTTTGAGTATCAGCAATTCCTTGATGAATAAATATCCATACACAATTCCAAGATGCAGCAGCTGCCCCACCGTTAGGGTCAGCTTCGCCTGGGCCTCCAGCTGGGTTTCCTCTGCGGTAAAATCGCACTGTACCTCCAGGTCACGCTTATGGATGCGGAAGTGACGCTCCAGCAGCGGCACCAGGTTGCCCAGTGCAGCCCAGGCTCTACCGTAATTCACCGCCAAATCGCAGGGATCATCACCGCCCAGTGTTACCTTTACAACCAGATCATCCACACGGAGCTTTCTCCGAAACTGTCCCATGAAGTCCAGCGCCGTCTGCATCAGCGGATAGAAATCCCGCAGGCTGCCCCCCTTTGGCTTCGATTGAGGCTGGGAGTCCGGGGACTTCTCTTTGGGAGGCTGGGAAGCGGCAGATTTTTTTGGAGATTTTGTCTTTTTCTCTCTTTTGGGGAACGGGACTACTGTAAACCGGAGCAGACCCGCCACAATTTTTACCAGCAATCCCCCGGAATCGAAACGGATAAAAACCCCCAGAGGGATGCATCCGATGGCAAGAATCACCGCCAGGGCAATCAGCCAGCCCATTATGCTTGCGCCTCCTGCTGCGGTGCTGCCCCTTCTTCGCCGATGGGCTCCCCAAAGGTTATTTTTTCAATTGGTGGCAATTCCTCCAACGAGGTCAGGCCGAAGGTACGCAGGAAGTCCGGCGTAGTCCGGTACTGGATGGGGCGGCCCGGGACATTCAAACGCCCCGCCTCTTCAATCAGCTTTTTATTCAGCAGCGCCGCCACGGAGTAGGAGCTGTCCACTCCCCGAATCTGCTCTACCATGGCTTTGGTAGCAGGCTGGTAATAGGCAATAATGGTCAGTGCCTCCAACTGGGAGGAGGACAGCTTGGGCGGCTTGCGGGTTTCCAGTGCCTTGGTGACAAAATCCGCCATCTCGCCGGAGGAGACCATCTGATACCCCTGTTCCAGCCGAATGATGCGGATGCCCCTGCGCTCGAAGGCCAGCTGGTCTGCCAGAGCCTCCGCCGCCTGCACAATCTCGTCTGCATCCACCTCCATTACTGCGGCCAGACGGGCAATTTCCATTCGCTCGCCGGAGGCAAACAAAATGGCTTCCAGAATGCGCTGAATTTGAGACTGCTCCATTTAGTCTTCCTCCTCAAGATTTGCGTCGGTTTTCAGCAGACGGACATTGGGGTTTTCACCGGAAATGTCATCCTCCAGAACAACCGAATTGGTCTTACACAATTCCAGTATTGCCAAAAAAGTGGCGACAATTTCAGAGCGGCTTTTGTTGCCCCGAAAAAGGCTTTTCAGCCGCTCCACCCCCCGCAGCACTAACTGCCGCAGTACCTCGCCGGCCTTCCTGGTGACAGGATAGGGCTCTTTGGCAACAATCCCCTTGAAATTCGCCGTGGGCGGGGGAAGCTGCCGCTGATTTCGCTCGGCAATCGTGTCCAGCGCCCGGAGCAAGTCCAGCACATTGTGCTTATAGCGATAGGTGTTGTCTTTACGTAGGGGCTCCGGCTCCTTGGTAAACAGGCAGCGGCCGATTTCATTTCGGGGCTCCAGCTGGGCCACCGCTGAGCGAATTTGCTCCATAGCCTCTTTCCGCCGCCGCTCAATCAGGCTTTGGCGGAGCAAATCCAGCTCGGATTCTGCCTCGGCCTGCTCGGCAGCAGACAGGAGCATTTTTGTCTTGATGAGCATCAGGTGAGAGGCCATGGTGATAAATTCACTGGCAATCTGCATGTCCATTCGCTTCATCTCATCCAGATACGCCAGATACTGCTCCAGGATGGCGGTAATAGAGACATCCTGAATCTCTATTTTATTTTTACTGAGCAGAAGGAAAATAACATCCAGCGGCCCTTCGAAATCCTCTCGATTTTCCGTCTGTGTGTGGATGATTCCCTCTAATTTATACTGCGGTTCAGCCATATTGAGGCACCTTTTCTCCCATTCTCTCACATTTACCAGTGGATTATATCACTTTTTTGCATAGAGTGCAAGGGTTCCGAAAAAAATTCCCAAACCCGGTTAAAAGGATTGCATTTTTTTGTTGAATGTGATAAGATGGGGCTATATGATTCTTGGAGGGATGTTCCGTGGCCGGCCGCAATCGCAATCGTAACCGTTATCGTGAGATGGAGAGCATCATGATAAAGGTCTTAATGGGTGACGGGTTGTTTTTCCTGCTGTATATGTTTGCTGCCAGTCGTGTAGGCGGATGGGCCGTGATTAAGGGAATTGCTGCTGTCGTCACGATTCTAATCTCTCTGCTTGGGCTGGTCTGGCTCTACCTCACCCGGGAGTTCACCCGCCGCCGGAGCCTTTGGATGGTAACGGCTTGCATCTCCATTCTGGCCTGTGTGCTGGTATCCCTGTGTCTGGGATATCCCTGCCCCCCTGTTGTTGCTGTAACCTGATAAAAATGGCTGGTGCGAACCAGCCATTTTTCTTTCCCCGATGCCATGCATCGGGGAATTTTTCATCTGTAGAATGTGTTGCCGCCGATGAATTCACGGACGATGCTGGTAGGCGGAATTTCATAGTCCACATCCGCCTCCTGAATATAATTCAGAATGCTGACAATGGAGCGAACCTGGTCATAGCAGCTGTCCTCTGGCATAATCTTCGTCAGCAGCGGGAAAATGTGCTTTTTCAGCACAGCCAGCTCATATAGCGTGGAGCTGTTAAAAATCACATCTGCATGTTCCTGATAGGGGAAAATCCAGCGCTTTTCGCCGCTTTGGACGGATTCCCACATGGATATCGTTCTCTGGACAGAGGAACCTCTGGTTTCATAATCCCGGACAATTCGCCGCAGGAGGCGCAAATAGCTGGTGGGAATACGGTTGTGGTTGTCCAGATTCAGGGGAAGCAGGGGGCTGACATAGAGCTTGAAGATTTTCTTTTCGTCCACGCCCTGGGGAACCATCTGGGGATTCAGTCCGTGAATTCCCTCTACAATGATGACGGAATTCTCGCTCAGGGAAAGCTGCCGGTTGTTCCATACCCGTCTTCCTGTGGTGAAGTCAAAGCTGGGCAGCGCCGTAGCGTTCCCCGCCAGCAGGCAGGCAATGTTCTCCCGGAACAGCTCTGTGTCCAGCGTATTGATGTGCTCCAAATCCACCGTACCATCCGGCCCCGGGAGGATTTTATCCCGGTCGATATAATAGTTATCCAGGCTCATGAGAATCGGCTTTTTCCCGTGGACACGAAGCTGGGTTGCCAGGCGATTGGCCGTAGTGGTCTTTCCGGAGGAGCTTGGCCCTGCCAGCATCACCACCTGGGCATCCCGCTGGCAGACCATGTCCGCAATCTGAGAAATGCGCTTCTCGTGGAGAGCCTCGTTGACACGAATCAGCTCATGGATGCTGCCGGAAACTGTCTTTTCATTCAAATCGGACACAGTCTCGCATTCCATCAGGGTGCCCCAGCGCTTTCCCTCTGAGAAAACAGAGAAGAAATTAGGGCTGGCCTTGAATTCGGCGGGATGCTCCGGGGAAAGGTCGTCAGGATACAGGAGAATCACGCCACCCTCTGCCGGAAGCAGATTCCAAACCGTCAGATATCCGGAGGAAGGCAGCATCTCCCCAAAGAAATAGTCGGAGAAATCCTTGTAGATGTATTCGTCAAAGAAATCCTCGTGGAGCCACTGTAACAGCTCCGCTTTATCGGGCTGGTTATTTCTGCGGAACTGTTCGATGGCCTCCTGCCGTGGAAGTCTTCTGCGAATCAGGGGAAAATCCTCGGATATATATTTGTATACCTGAGTCTTCAGGGCATCCACGGAAAAATCCTTTGCATTTTCTATGCAGAGGTAGATGCTGTTGCCCATGGTGCAGCTGATTTTGGAAACCGCATCCGGCCAAAGGGTACGAATTGCCAGAAATACCAGGAAGCACGCCGTCCGGGTATACACCTTTTTCCCCACCCCATCGGAATAGCGAAGCAGATGGATTTCCCCATTAGATGCTGCCATGGCTCGGCGAATGGTAGCACTGTCGTGCTCATGATCGGATATGCGGACAGGAATATAGTTCAGGGTGAAAACCTCACCCGCAATTTTTGCCGCCAGTGGGCGCTCTTTTAGGCTGGGGGAATCCATTCCCAAAGCCGTTACCAGATCCCGCAGAGATTGACCGGGATTGGCCTGTACGGCGACCCCATCAAATTTTAGCTGCATAGGTACACCTCCGTTTGTAATCTAATCTTATGGAATCATACCATAAAATTATAAACTTTTCAATTTATTTTTGTACTTTTTTCATAGTTTATGTCCATCTCTGAAATTTTCTCCAGTGCAGTCCCCGGATAGTAATAGGCAAGTATTTCCTCGAAGCTGCTTCCCAGCTCTGCCATGGTATCCGCCCCCTGCTGGCTCATTCCCACCCGGTGACCATACCCCTTGGTGTGAAAGAAAATCACATCGTTTTGGATGCTAACGGTAAAGGCGGTAGAGCGCAAGCCCAGCTTCCTGCGAAGCTGAAGCCCGGAGAATACTTTATCCCCAATTCTCACAGAGGCAACGCCCATTCCCCTTGTATATTCCCACTGGGTAAACCAGGTCTCAGCATTCTCCCCCAGCTGCACCCCGAGAATATCCTGTAGACAGGCGCTGGAAAAGGCGACACAATCCTCCTTCGCCGTCTCCGGGCTTCTTTGGGCCGTAAGGTAAGGGTAGCTGCTGCCCCAAACAGCGACGGCATCCTCCGTATAGCCGGAGGCGCAGGAAAAATAGGTAGCCTCTATCAGATTCCCCTGATAGGTGAGCACCATTTGTGCTGTATCCCACACGGCGGAGCGAGCCTTTTCCAAATCCTGGTGATTTCCGTAACCCTGCAAAAATTCTCCCGGGGCAATATATCCCTGGCAGCAGGCAGGATCTGTGCATATGGAACCGTCGCCGTGTTTTCCGCCGGTGGCGGCAGCCTTCCAGGCGAATGTCCTGGCCACTACAGCCTGGGCTTTCAGCGCCTCCGCCGCAAACTCCGTTGGCATTTCCGCCAGTACAACCCCCACTACATATTCTTCCAGGTTCATTTCCGCCGTGGAATCTCCCCGCCTCACGGAAACGGTACACGGTGCCTCCGCCGAGGATGCAGCCGCCACCGGGATTTCCGGCTGAGAGCCGTCCCAAAGGGGCCTCAGGGCGGCCGGAAGAAACAGGAGCAGCAGCGCCAGCTGAAGAAGAACCATCCTAGTTGATTTCATCCCTTGTCCCCCCATTGCAGAAATAGGATACCACGCAATAGCATGGAATTGTGTCAGAAACTGTTTGCATTTATTTTCTTCTTCTGCTATAATTCATCCGTATTTATCTTTAACGGAGGGAAATATATGCCCAAGAGAAAAATGGGAGACCGTTTTGATGCAGTTTGGCTGAAAGATATTCCATCCATGAATCGCATCATGCCCTGCATAATGCCAAACCGAGCCGACAACGAGGCCCACATCAGTTTTGATTTGGACTATCGCCCCCTGGAAGCGTATTTGGAAAAGAAAAACCAGGGCAGGACTGATGACAAATTCACCTTCTTCCACGTGATTAGCTGTGCAGTGGGAAAGGCCTTTGTCCTGCGGCCCCGGATGAATCGGTTTGTCTGCAACCGCCGCCTGTACCAGAGAAACGACGTTTCCATCGCCTTCACCGTAAAAAAGCGGTTCAGCGACAAAGCAGAGGAAGCACTGGCAAATTTTAAGTTTGACCCCAAGGATACCATGGATTCCTACCATGAGAAAATCATGCATGTTATCCACGATACCAAGCGAGAGGACATGTCCGACACCTCCACCGGTGCCATGGATATCGTGTCCAAGCTGCCCCAGTGGGCCATCAACACCATTGCCAGCATCGTTCTCTGGCTGGACAAGCGTGGGTGGGCACCTCAGAGCCTGATTGGCTCTGACCCGAACCATGCGGCCATTTTCCTGGCCAATCTGGGCTCCATCGGTCTGGAATGCGGCTACCACCATCTGGTGAACTGGGGCACCAACTCCTGCTTTATTGTCATTGGCAAGAAGTATTTGAAAATGGAGTATCTTGAGGATGGCACCCCCGACCTCCACGAGGTAATTCCCATTGGAATTACCCTGGACGAGCGAATTGCCGACGGCTATTACTACTCCGGCACCGTGGCTCTGGTCAAGGAGCTGCTCCGCAACCCTGAACTGCTGGATATGCCCGCCGATACCCCGGTGGAATACGCAATCAAGCGATAAAATGAAGGGACTGTATACATGCTAATTCCTGTCTTATTATTTGCCCTTGGTCTGGTGCTGCTGATTAAGGGCGGCGACTGGTTTGTGGATGGCGCTACGGACATTGCCCAGCACTTCCACGTTCCGGAACTGATTATCGGTGCCACTGTGGTTTCTCTGGGCACCACCCTGCCGGAGGTAATGGTATCCGCCACCTCCGCAGTCAGCGGTCACGGTGAAATTGCCTATGGAAACGCCATTGGCTCAATCATCTGCAACACAGCCCTGATTGCAGCCATTACGGTTGCGGTGCGCCCATCCCCCATTGACCCGAAGAGCCTGAAGCTGCCTGTCATCTTCTTCTTCTCCGCTGCGGGCATCTACTGCCTGAATGCCTACGTCACCGGCTACTTTGGCCGTGGCATCGGCATTTGCCTGCTGGTGATTCTGGCGCTATACCTGTACTGCACCATCCGGCAGGGAATGAAGAATCCTGTTCCGGCAGAGCAGGAAGAGACCGCTGCGAACCCCAGACCCATTGGCATCAGCGTGCTTCTGCTAGTTCTGGGCGCTGCACTGATTGCCGTGGGAGCGGATTTGCTGGTGGACAACGGCACATTGATTGCCAAGGCCCTGGGGGTTCCGGAGTCGGTGATTGCCCTGACCTTTGTGGCGCTGGGTACTTCCCTGCCCGAGCTGGTAACGGCAATTACCTCCCTGGTAAAGGGCCATGGTTCCCTCTCCCTGGGCAATGTAATCGGTGCCAATATTCTGAATCTGGTTCTGGTTTCCGGCGTTGCCTCCGTGCTCAGGCCCTTCTCCATTCCCCAGGAGAATACCATCTGGGGAATCAACGCCTCTCTGGTGCTGGATATTCCCCTGATGCTGTTTGTGATGGCCTTTTTGACCATTCCGGCGCTCCTGCGGAAGAAGCTCAGCCGTGGCCAGGGAATTGTCCTTCTATGCATCTATGCAGGTTTCTGCATCCTGCAATTTACCATGTGACCTCCAAAAAGGCAGTCTGCTCAAGCCGAAGCAGACTGCCTTTTATTACAGCAGGATATTGATGTGGTAGGCCTTTAGCCAATAGGCAATTTGGAGCATATACGCCATGGTCTGGGGGCGGCGCATCAGCTGGCCGTACCATGGCCATTCGCTTTCCTGACGCAGGAAGGACTGTAACTTATTTTTATCCACCAGCACAAACAGCGGATTGTCCTTTTCCTGCAAAACCGCCTCCAGCCTGGTGCGAACCAGCTCCTCGTAATGGGGGTCAAAAGTTTTCGGATATGGGCTCTTCTTACGCTTTATAATTTCCTCCGGCAGCAAATCACGGACAGCGTGGCGCAGAAGCCCCTTTTCCCGCCCATGATAATCCTTCATCTCCCAAGGGATGCCATACAGATATTCCGCAATTCGATAATCGCAGAAGGGAACCCGAACCTCCAGGCCGGAATACATGCTCATGCGGTCCTTCCTATCCAGCAGTGTCTGCATAAACCAGCGGAAGTTCAGATTTACCATTTCCTTCATCCGCCGTTCCAGTGGCGCTGTGCCCGGCAGGATATCGCTCTGGCGGCAGGTTTTCTCATATTCATCCATGACAAATTCTTCCGCCGTCCGGTATTGGCCCAGAGTATCCGTCATCAGAGCGGCCCGGTGCAGGGTTGTTTGGGACCAGGGGAATCCGGCCCTTGCTCTGATTTCCGGATCCCGATACCAGGGATACCCGCCAAAGATTTCATCGGCGCATTCCCCGGATAGGGCGACCTTTACATGATGGCGAATCTCAGCGCAGAAGGCCAGCAAAGAGAAATCCACATCAGCCATACCCGGCAAATCCCTGGCCCTGTCTCTTATACACATCTCCGAGCCCACGAGACCGAGGCTGATCTC
>UROL01000073.1 GCA_900549495.1 uncultured Eubacteriales bacterium
AGGACTCATCGTCGATGGTGCCCACGTCGGTGACCAGGGCAACCTTGGTGATGACACCGGGCACAGGGGTCTCGGTGACGGTCTCGTCGGGAACAGCCTCTGCAACCTCGGCAGCAACCGGCTCTTCAGCGGCATCCTCTTCGTTGGCCTCAGCCTGGGTCAGCAGTGCCTTGACGGCAAAGCTCTTGGTGCCCTCCTTGGCCTCCACCAACCAATAGCCGTTCTCGCAGTCCTGAACGGACTTGCTGTTCACACGGACATGGGCAACGGCGTAGCCCTCAGCGGGGGTAACCTTCACGGCCAGGTAGTTGCCGACGGCAACGGAATCGGCGGTGTTCTCCAGGGTGGAGGCATCGTCCTTCACATAGTCGTAAACTTCGATGGTAGCATTCTTGTTGTTGTAAACCTTGACAGGGATCTTAGCAGCCTCTTCCACAGGCTCGGCTACGGGAGCGGGGGTGACAACCGTCACCTTGGTCATGTGGGTGTTGGCTCCGTTGTACCAGTACAGGAAGCCCTCCACGTCCACCACGTCGCCCACATTCAGGGCGCCAACGGCGGCGTAAACATCGCTGTCGGGGCCGGTCAGGTAGGCCTCAACGCAGAAGTTGGCGGTGAGCTCGCCGATTTCAAAGGTGACATAGATATCGTCGCCCGGCTCGCCGTTCTTGTACTCCACCTTCTCCACGGTCAGGCCCTTGACGGCGACCAGCTCGTTCTGGTGGTCGATGAGCTCTTCCTTGCCCAGCAGCTCGGTGACGTCCACAGGCTCAGCAATGAAGCTGCCCTCGGCGATTTCGAAGGTGGCATCCACAATCTCAACTTCGCCAGACCACTCGGCCTTCACGCCCTTCACCAGAATCTTGGTGCCGGGAACCAGCTTTGCAGCGTCTTCTTCGGTGCAGGCCATGTTGTAGATGAAGTAAGCGCCGTCTTCGCTCTGGCCGTAAACGGTAATCTTACCCTCCCACCAGGACTGATGTGCCTGAACATAGGTCTCAATGTACACCTCGCTGTCCAGCTCTGCAGCCATGTACTCTGCATGGGTCATGGGCTTGGCGGGAGCTTCGGTGGGCTCCTCGGTGGGTTCTTCGGTTACTTCCTCGGTGGGAGCCTCAGTGGGCTCTTCGGTGGGAGCTTCGGTAGGCTCCTCGGTGGGAGCCTCGGTGGACTCCACGGTGGGTTCCTCGGTCACTTCTTCGGTGGCTGCCTCTGTGGGGGCCTCGGTTGCCTTATTGTCGGTAGACGCACAGGCAGCCAGGGACAGGACCATGCTCAGAGCCAGCAGGATTGCCAGAAACTTCTTCATGTTCATTCTCCTTGACCATACGTATTCTGTTTGCACAGCTACAGGGGAATTCCTTTGCGTGCACACATTTCTATTATATACAAATCGGAAAAGAAATCAATGATTATTGACAAATTTTTCTTTGGGAATTCACAATTCTATCCGAACGGGCCGGGTAATGGTCATAGAGTCCGGGGTGACGGCGCACTCCATAGCCATCAGGTGCACCCCCTGCGCTGCCGCCTGACGCAGGGCCAGGGCGAAGTCGGCATCGGTGGCCTCGTTGGGGTGCAGAGCTTTTACGTTCTCCATCTGAATTACGAAGAGTACATATGCCTCATATCCCTGCTGCGCCGCCTGGGCCAGGCCCCGCAGGTGCCTGGCTCCCCGCTGGGTAGGGGCATCCGGGAAGGCACAGACCCCATTCTCCTCCAGGGTCACCCCCTTCACCTCCAGCAGGCAGGGGCAGCCGTTGCGGGTGAAGGAGAAATCGAATCTGGAATCGCCATGCACCGTCTCCGGGTGCAGCGCCTCTATCCGGCCCAGGCTGCCGCCTTGCAGCCACTGGGCTGCGGCAGCGTTGGGGGCCTGAGAATCCATGTTGATCAGGCGGCTTCCCTTCTCCACGGCAATCAAATCGTATTTTGTTTTTCTGGCGGGGCTGTCCACCCGCTGGCAATACACCCGGGCTCCCGGGGGCAGCAGCTCCCGGCAGCGGCCTGTATTTTTCACATGGACGGTTTCCACCTGTCCCGCCAGCGCCACATGGGCGATGAAGCGGTTGGGCCGGTCCAGGAAGATGCCCGGGAAAATATTCTGATAGGTCATGGTGCCTCCTCCCCTGCCCGGGCGCTCTGCCCCACCGGGCGGCGGAGGAATGGTTTTCTTGCATTCATGTTTTGTCTCCTTTTTGGGTAGGCGGGGCTCGGCGCAGGAATGGGGCTGCCGCAAATTCACCCTTGCAGCAGCCCCATTGACTGATTTTAAGATTATGCGCCCTCTGTTGTGATGGGCGGGGTAGGCGCTTCCGTAGGGGCTTCCGTGGGAGCCTCGGTAGGTGCTTCCGTGGGGGCTTCGGTGGGAGCCTCGGTAGGAGCCTCAGTGGGGGCCTCGGTGGCCTGCGCTTCGTTATCATAGTCGAAGCCGGAGACGGTGAACTTGATTTCCAGAGAGGTGGCGGGGGTGGGATAGTAGGAGATTTCCTTCACATCCTCGTTCCACTTGTTCTGCACCAGGACGGTGAGGAACTCGGTGTCGTCGGGGTTCAGGTAGGCTTCCTTATAGGTGTGGCGGGTAGAGCCATCCACCACCAGCTTGACATCGGTAATCTTCACGGTGTCGTTGACGGGAATATCGGTGCTGACACCCAGGATATTGAAATAGTCCTGGTTGCCGGTCTTGAAGTCGTCGGCGAAGATGGAGCCGAAGTCGGTGACGGAGACGGTGTAGGTGCCGTTGCCCTTGATTTCCGCATCGGTGACCAGGCCGTACTTCTCGTTGGTCTCGTTGCCGTAGATGAAGTTGCCGAACTTGTCGGAGTCAATGCCATTGGCAGAGTTCCAGGCATCCCGGTAGGTCCAGTTGGGGGTCTGGAGCAGCAGGTAGGCATGGTAGGTGCCCTTGGGGTCAAACTGGACGGCGGGCTCGGTGGCCTCCTCGGCCTGGGCAGCCTCTGCGTCCACGCCGGTGACGCTGTTCAGGGTGACGGTATACTCAATGGTGGTGAAGGCTTCGGGCTCGGCAATGTACTTGGTAGCCCACTCGTTGAAGCCGCCAGCCAGGCGGATGCAGGAGGCGGCCTTGAAGTCGCCGGTGTCCTCCGTCCACCAGGTCTTGCCGTCGGCATCGGCGTTCATGTCCACGGGGACATCCTTGCCGTCAATTTTGCAGGTGACGGTGAAGTCCATTCCAGCCACGCCGGTGACATCCTCTGCCACCAGGCAGGGGGCGAAGTACCAGGAGTTTACGGTGGGGGTGTCGAAGGTCAGGGAAACGGTCTTGCTCTCACCAACCCGGATGGTCTCGGTGACAGCGGTGATGCCCTCTACATCGGTGCCGGTGTAGCCCCAGCCCCAGTCGTTCTCGGCTTCCTTGTCGCCGCCGTAGGCAATGAACAAATCGAACTCTTCGGGAATCGCCGCTTCCTCAGCAGATGCGGGAGCGACTGCCGCACCGGCTGCAAGGAGCGCCAGCACCAGCATAATGGACAGGAATCTTGCAAGTGTCTTCTTCATGTGTTTTACCTCCCTAATGATTGCGCCGCTCCGGCAGATTTTCCGAAGGTCAGCGATACGCCACCCGGTTATGGTTGGCCGCAGTATTACTTTACCAAAAAAATCATTTGCTGAAAACACCGCAATTTCGAGATAAACTACATGAAAAATTATACGTCCCGGCCTCAGGCCCCCTCCGGAGTGTTCCCCGGAAGGATAAGCGCCACCTGGGTGCCGATGCCCACGCAGCTGTCCAGCCGGACACCGTAGGCCTCGCCGTAGCGCAGGCGGATGCGCTGGTTGATATTATACAGGGCGATGCTGGATTGCAGCTGCAAATTGGGGGTGTTAATCATATCCCGGATTCTCTGCACCTCCGCCTCGGGCATCCCCTTGCCGTTGTCCGCCACAATCAAATGGAGCTGGCCCTTGAACCGGACGATATCAATGCGGATCAAGCCCACACTGTTGATTTCCTCCAGGCCGTGAACCACCGCATTCTCCACCACCGGCTGCAGCAGCAGGGGCAGAATGCCATAGCACTTTGGTTCCAGCCCCGGCTCGATTTCAATAATATAATTGATGCGCTCGCCGAAGCGCATTTTCTGGATGGCCAGGTAATTTTTTACATGGTCCAGCTCCTTCTCCAGGGTGGTGAAGGTGGTGCCGTTGTTTTCCAGGACGTAGTGCAGCGTCTTCCCCAGAATCTTAATGGAGTCCGCCACGTCCCGGTTGCCGGAGGTCAGGGCCTTCATGCGGATGGTCTCCAGGGTGTTATACAAATAGTGGGGGTTAATTTGGTGGGCCAGCATTTTGTATTCCATCAGCTGCTGCTTGTTGCGAAGCTCCTTCTCGTTGAGCTCGGCCTCGTACATCTTGGCATCCTTCTGCTTGATGTCCTGAACCATGAACTTCAAGTCTTCAAAGGCATCGTTCAGCTCGTCGTGGCCCCGGAAATCGGAGATGATATTGTAGTCCTGGAGTCGGGCCTTGTGCATTTCCTCCCGGAGCAGCTCCACCCGCCTGGCGAAATAATCCGCAAAGAGGAACAGGATAATGCCCGGGGTCAGCACGGCGAAGAGCAGCAGCAGCACCCACACATTCATAATGTGGCGGATGGCATCGATGCCGCTGCCGTCCAGGGTGCAGATATACATTTTGGTGCCGGTATTGTGCAGGTGGATGGTGGAGACGGTGGCGAAATAGTCCGTCCCCTCTGCCTTAATCCGGCCGGAATACCGGTAATAGGCGCCGTCAAAATCAATCTCCACCGGCTGGGGCTGGCCGTACCAGCTGCGCTTGGAGCTGTAGACAATCCCCTGGTCGTCCACGGACACCGCATCCAGGATATTGCTGGTATCCAACCGGGAGCGGAGATAGACATCGCTGAGCCGCACCAGGGCCACGGCATGGTAGTCCGAATTGGACAGGCCGATTTTCCGTATCAGGCACAGGTTGCTGTTGTCCGTGGTATAGGCATCCCGCTGGATGGAAATCCAGAAGGCATTGGCGGTATCCAGCGCCCGGGTATACCAGTCCGATGCCGCCACCTCCGGGGTCACCAGGCGGTACTGCTTGTAATTTTTGATGCTGGGATTGTCGGTGAAGATATAAAGCCCCTCAATCTCCCCGGCGTTGAACACCAGCTCGTCCATATTGCCCAGGGTATTGGCGGCGTTGACAAATTCGCTGGTGCTTTCATAGGGCTGGGACAGCACCCGCTTCACCCCATTGTCAAAGCAGACCCGCTCCGATATGCTGTAGGCCTGGGTGGTGATTTCCGAGAGCAATGTCTTTACCCGCCGGTGGTCCGCCTCCAGCAGCTGCAAATAGTGGTCATTCAGCATCCGGTTGGCGGAGAAAATCAGGAAGGTGCCCACAATCAGCAGGGGGATAAACAGGCCGATGGCATACACCGCATACATCTGATGCTTGATTTTGGTTTTTCCCCAGCCGAGCTTGCGAAATAGAACCGGTTTTTTCATCCTCATGCTCCTTGTGTTGTCTCCCCGGCGGGGGCCGGGGAGAAGCTCACTCCACTGTAATTTTCAGCGTCACAGGGAAATCGCTGTGAACCTGGGGGGCCGTGACATGGAGGCCCCGGGCATCCGTCCGCCAGGTGATGGGGGTCTGCTGGAAGCCCAGGACGGTTACATCCGAAATAATCCCATGGAATGCCTCCAAGCTCTCCCCCCGGCTGTCTGCAAAGGATTCCACCGTAAAGCAGCCGTCTGCCGGGCACTGCATGGCTATGGCATAGATGGCCCCATGGCCGGTGGTGAAGCGGTAGTCGGCGGAGGTGTAGGTCAGCTCCTGCTGGTCCTGGAACTGGCCCTCCTGAATGGAAACCGGGCCCTCCATGCTTCTGCGCCACACCCGGGAGCCGTTGATAGCCTGGCCGTTGACCTGCATCCAGGCGGCCAGATCGGTGAGAATTTTCCGGTCTCCCTGGGGGATGGAGCCGTCGGCCTTGGGGCCGATGTTCAGCAGCAGGTTGCCCCCCTTGCTCACGGTGTCAATCAGGGTGCAGATAATCTCCCGGCTGCTCTTGTAGTCCAGGGAGTCGGTGTAGCACCAGGAGTTCCGGGCCACCGCCGTATCCGTCTGCCAGGGGTAGGGCTTGGCCTGGGCGAAGCCGCCCCGCTCCACCTCCGGGATGCCGCTGCCGAACATCATGGCATCGTGCTTGTAGCAAATCATCACGTCCTGGCCCCACCGGTGGCCGCAGTTATAATAGAAGGCGGCCAGCTTTTTCAGGTAGGGCTTGAAGGCCCGGTGCTGAATCCACCAGTCGAAATACAGTAGTCTGGGCTGGTAGTTCAGGATGATTTCCGCAGTTCTGGCCAGCCAATCCTCCAAAAATTCCGCCGTGGGGCAGGGCTGGCTGGTCAAGTCCTGATTGTCCGCCTCGGGCATGGCGGGCCAATAGAAATCCCCCTTGACCATGGGCTCGTGGATATCACTGTCGAATTCCCGGCCATGGCCCATGAAGAACCAGTGCTCCCCCCGGTGGGAGGAGGTGCAGAACTCCATGCCCTTGGCCTGGGCGGCCTGCTTCAGCTCCCCCAGCACATCCCGCTTGGGGCCCATCTCGGCGGCATTCCAGTGGGAGAGCTGGCTCTTATACATCTGGAAGCCGTCGTGGTGCTCCGCCACCGGGAAGATATACCCCGCCCCGGCCTGGGAGAACAGCTCCATCCACTCCTGGGCATCGAATTTCTCCGCAGTAAACAGGGGGATAAAATCCTTATAGCCGAATTCCTTCTGGGGGCCGTAGGTCTGAATATGGTGGGTATAGGCGGGGGAACCCTGGATGTACATATTCCGGGAATACCACTCATTGGAATAGGCCGGGACGCTGTACACCCCCCAGTGGGTGAAGATGCCCAGGCGCTTCTCCCGGAACCAGTCCGGCACCCTGGCCTGCATCAGCGATTCCCAGGTGGGCCGGAAGGGCCCCTGGGCAATGACCTCGTCTACAGTTTTCAATATTTCCTGTTGGTTCATATTCCATTCCTCACAGATAGGCAGTCAATACATTCCGAATCTTCCGGGTGACAGAGGAGGTGCCGGTGTCCCGGCGCTGGCACAGCAGCAGCACGGTAACCCCATTGGCGGGGCTGTTGCAGAAATAGGTGCCCAGCCAACCGTCCCAGCCGTATTCCCCGGGCCAGGGGTTGCACAGGGCCATCCCCGGCTGCTCCATCACCCGCATCAGGTTGCCATAGCCGTAGCCCGCCAGGCCGTCCCAGCTGCGCCACATGGAATCCAGCTGCCAGGGAGTGAGCTGGCCATGGGTCAGGAAGTTCACAGTGCCGGGCTGCATCACCCGCACACCCGCCAGCTGGCCGCCGTTCAGCAGCATCTGGGCGAATTTGGCATAGTCGCCAATGGTGGAGACCAGTCCGGCCCCGCCGGACTCAAAGGCAGGAGCGGCATCCTGGGTATAGCGGATATCCAGATTGTTGGTGGGGTATGGCAGCAGCCTTCCCTCGGCCCGCTCATAGACCTGGGCCAGACGGTGGCGCTGCTTCTCCGGGACATAGAAGCCGGTATCTGCCATGCCCAGGGGCACAAACAGCTCCCGGCGCAGAAATTCCCCGAAGCGCAGGCCGCTGACCTGCTGGATTACCGCCCCCAGCACATCCGCCGAGGTGCCGTACAACCACCGCTCCCCGGGCTGGAAGGCCAGACTGCACCGGCCCAGCCGGTTGGCCAGCTCCATGGTGTCCAGGGGGCTGCTGCCATAGAGGGCCTGATCCGCCTGGTGGAACACCGCCCCGGCCTCCCGCCCGGCTTCGTCGTCCCCGGGGTAGACCAGGCCGGAGGTCATATTCAGCAAATCCTTCACCTGGACATCCCGGCGGACGGGAACCCGCTCCCCCTGCTGCCAGACCGTCTGGTTCCGGAAGCCGGGGAGAAATTCCGACACGCTCTGGCCCAAATCCAGCTGCCCCCGCTCCACCAGGAGCATGGCGGCGGCGGCCGTCACCGGCTTGGTCATGGAGTACATTCTGGCAATGGTATCCCGGGAGAAGGGCACCCCCCGCTCCACATCCGCAAAGCCTGCCTGGGCGTAGGCCAGCTCCTCCCCGCCCCGGCGCACCAGCAGGTTCATTCCGGCAAATTCCTGCTCTGCTACCGCCCGGTCCAGCAGGGCCTGAAGCCGCTGTTTCAAATTTTCCATAGGTCATCCTCCTGTGGTTTTTTCTTCTATTATAGCGGCGGGCCGCCGGGAAATACAACCATAAAAACAAGAGATTTTTACACCGGGAATCTCCCTGCCGGTGGGGGTGAGGGAAATGTAAATAATTGTGTCAAAAATGTTAAAAGTATTTCAAATATATCATCAGCATATTGACACACAAAATCAGCCATGCTATACTGAATTTACCAATCGGAAAGGAGCAAACACTATATGAATTATATCTATCAAGGCAATCCGGATTCCCAGGCAGAACGCAGCGGCCTGAAGCAGCTCCTTGAGGAGCTGGAAGCCGGGGACTGCCTGGCTGTGGCCCAGCTCGCCGGCGCAGCAGACAGTGCCCAGGCACTTCTGGAGCTTTTGGAGAATTTACAGGCCCGGGGCATCCGCTTCCGGGCAGTGGACCAGGGACTGGATACCGGCACGCCGGAGGGGCAGTGCGCCGTAAGGCTGCTGCAGGCGGCACTGGCCCTGGACGGTGGGGAGAAGGATGCCCCCGCCAAGGGGCGCAAGCCCATTGAAATCGACGAGGAGCTGTTCGACCAGATTCTGGAGCGGTGGAAAAGCGGCGAAATCACCGCCCGTCAGGCCATGGCAGAGCTGAATCTTAAGCCCAACACCTTCTATCGCCGGGTCAAGGAGCGGGAGGGCAAGAGTGCCGAGTCCATCCTGGATGCTGCCAAGAATTTAGGGAAGGAAATCGTAAATACCGTTACCGAGGGCACCGAAGAGCTGCAAAAGGCCGCCGGAAAATACGATTTTACCTCCATCACCGACACGGTGAAGAAGAACATCTCCGCCGCCGGGAAGGTATTCAGCAGCCGGATGGACAGCCTGAGCAAGGATTTCCAGGAGGCCATGAAGAAGCAGGAGGCCAAGCAAGAGGCAAAGCAGGCCGCCAAGGAGGCACCCGGCAAGGAGGCCCAGGAACCAGCCCCCC
>UROL01000074.1 GCA_900549495.1 uncultured Eubacteriales bacterium
CCTCAGCTTCGCTGCGCTCAGCAGCTCCCTCAGAGAGGGAGCCGGGATTGGCTGTACCATTCATCGTGCCACCCAGAAACCGGAACGTTGCGGGCGATTTTCATCGCCCCGAAATGCCAAACATATAACCATGGAGGATACTGGATATGATGGATTCCTTGTCCCGGCTGCCCTTTTGGGGGGCTTTGACGGAGCAGGAGCGGGATATTGTACAAAAAAGCGCCTTCCTGCGCCGCTATGAGAAGGGGGCCCAGGTGCACAGCGGCGGGCAGGAGTGCCTGGGGCTGCTGCTGGTGCTGTCCGGAGAAATCCGCACCTATCTTCTCTCCGGCGAGGGCCGGGAGATTACCCTGTTCCGGCTGTACCCCGGGGACGTGTGCGTGCTGTCGGCCTCCTGCGTGCTCAGCCAGATTTCCTTTGACACCCAGCTCACCGCCCAGCAGGATACCCAGGTGCTGGTTATCCCTGCCAGCGTGGTGGCCCTGCTCAGGGATACCAATCTGGCGGCCCGGTGCTATCTGTACGAGCTGGCCACCCAGCGCTTTTCCGATGTGATGTGGGCCATGCAGCAGCTTCTGTTCCGGCAGCTGGACCAGCGGCTGGCGGCCTTCCTCCTGGCGGAGTACCGGCGCACCGGCTCCCCCACCATCGCCATGACCCATGAGCAGCTTGCCCAGCAAATCAGCTCAGCCCGGGAGGCAGTGGCCAGGATTCTCAAGCAGTTCGCCGAGGACGGCCTGGTGGAGCTGAAGCGGGGAGCCATCACCCTCCTGAACCCTGCTGGCCTGGAAAAATTGCAGCAAAAGCCCCTCCGGCGCTGAAAATGCGCCGGATTTTTTCTGTAATGTGACTTTGTTACAGTCCACCGGGAATTTTTGTGGTAAGATAGGGAAAAATCAAGAAAGAGGTGACGGACATGAAAATCAGACTCAACCCCGACCAGCAGGTGGTGGACACCGTCCGGGAGGGCCTGAAGCGCACCGGCGGCTACTGCCCCTGCCGCTTAGAGCGCACCGAAGAGAACAAGTGCATGTGCCGGGAATTCCGGGAGCAGGTGGCAGACCCCAACTTTACAGGCTACTGCCACTGTATGCTCTACTACAAATCCCCGGACTGAGAAAGAAAAACCCAATCCAAAGAAAGGAGCCTGTGTTATGGCTGAATGGAACATCACTGCTGAAAATTTTGAAACCGAGGTACTCCGCTCTCCCGTCCCCGTGCTGCTGGACTTCTACGCCGACTGGTGCGGCCCCTGCAAAATGCTCTCCCCCCTGCTCCATGCGCTTGCCGAGGAAAAGGCCGGCAGCCTGAAGGTGGGCAAGGTGAACGTGGACCAGCAGCGGGAGCTGGCCATGCAGTTCCAGGTGTCCAGCATCCCCATGCTGGTGCTGATGAAGGACGGCAAGGCCGTGGCCCAATCCGTAGGCTACCGCCCCAAGGCAGAAATCGCCGCCATGGTGGACCAGGCCACCAAAGCCTGACCCGGCGGAGATGGCCTTTTGTAGTTGACTTTGATAACGAAATTGGATACAATATCGTTATGTTAGTACTGCGAGGTGGTCACATGGACTGTATGGCTGCGCTGATTGCCCTGGCCCAGGCACACAACGGCATCATCGAAACAAAAACGGCGGCAGAGCATGGCATCTCCAAGGCCATGCTCTGCAAGCTGTGCAAAGAGAATAAAATTCACAGGATTGCCCGGGGGCAGTATATCCTGCCCGACAACATGCCCGATGAGCTTCTGTCCATCAGCAAGCGTTCGCAGCGGCTTGTATTCTCCCACGAGACTGCGCTGTTCCTCCACGGCATTTCAGACCGGACACCCTTTGTCCATGCCGTTACCGTCCCCTCTGACCATACCGTGTCGGCATCCATCCGGGGGGAATGCAAAATTTACTACATCAAGCCGGAGCTGTTCGACCTGGGCAGGACGGTGCTTACCACCCCTGCCGGAAGCCAGGTGCCGGGGTATGATTTGGAGCGCACCATCTGCGATATCATCCGCAGCCGGAGCAAAATCGGCACCGAAACCCTTCTGGCCGCCTTGAAGCTCTATGCCGCCAGCCCGCAGAAGGATTTGAACAAGCTGGCATCCTACGCAAAAAAGCTGCGGGTGACAAATGTGCTGCGGCAGTATCTGGAGGTGCTTTTGTGAGGAACGCAATGAGCTTAAAGGCCAAAATCCGCAACATCGCCAAGGAAAAGAACATTCCTGCCCAGGTTATTTTGCAGAACTATCTGTTTGAGCGGCTGCTGGTGCGCCTGTCCGCCTCGGCATATCGGGAGAAATTTGTGCTAAAGGGCGGTATGCTGGTGGCGGCCATTGTCGGCCTGGACAACCGGGCCACCATGGATTTGGACACCACCCTCAAAAATCTGCCCCTGACGCCGAATGCCATCCGGGATGCCCTGGAGCAGATTTGCGCCATTCCCCAGGATGACGGCGTTGTTTTTCAGATTGGAACCATATCCCCCATTCGGGAGGACGATATTTACGGCGGCTATCGGGTTATGCTCACTGCCAGATTGGATACGCTGCTGACACCCCTGAGCATTGATGTGTCCACCGGGGATGCCATCACCCCCCGGGCCGTGGAGCACCGCTTTTCCCAGATTTTTGACGAGGATGTCTCCTATGTGCTGTGGGCATACAACATCGAAACCATTCTGGCAGAGAAGGTGGAAACCATCCTGCGGCGCAGTGTGTTCAACACCCGCCCCAGGGATTTTTACGATGCCTACATTCTGGCCACAACCCAGGAATATGACCCAGCCGTATTTGCCCAGGCGCTACAGGCAACGGCGGCGCACCGGGGCACGGCAGCGCAGATTGCCAATGTACCGGAGATTCTGGGCAGCATTGCAGGGAGTCCTGCACTGCGTGCCATGTGGGACAAATACCGCAGGCAATTTGCCTATGCCTCCGCCATCGAATATGAGCAGATTATGGAGACTTTGAAGAATTTGACGGCATATGCCTCCTAGCCCCACCCAAAAGGCCCGGGGCCAGGGAGGTGCGGCGGAAAATACCGGGGTGTGGCAAAAAAATACTTGCAAAGTGAATCCTTCCATGGTATAATCCCCTGTGTGTCAGACCTTGGGTGCGATGCACCAAATATAGATTGGGATGTCGCCAAGCGGTAAGGCACCAGACTTTGACTCTGGCATTCGTCGGTTCAAATCCGGCCATCCCAGCCAAATCTGATCCGCTAGCTCAGTTGGCAGAGCAACTGCCTTTTAAGCAGTGGGTCCGGGGTTCGAATCCCCGGCGGGTCACCAGAAACGCCCCTTGGGGGCTCAGATAAGAGATAATGGATAATAGCGAATAGATACTAGATTTTCTGCCGCAGTTCATGGCGTTTCTGTACTATTCTCTATTATCTGTTATCTCTTATCTATTATCTTAAGGGGTGGATTCGGATATGAGCCAGGATAGCGTCATTTTGAATAAGTCCCTGAAATTTGCAGCCCGGATTGGGAAGCTCTATCGGTATCTAAGCACCGAAAAGCATGAAACGATCATTTCTAAGCAAAAGGAAACCGCTGAAACAGAGTATTGGCTCAAACTATTGGTTATGTCAGAGTATTTGACGGAAGCAGAGGGTCAATCCTTGATTGATGATTGCCTGGAAATTAAAAGGATACTTGTTTCGTCCCTGAAAACCGCCAGAGAAAACCGTTGAGGTTTCGGAAAACCCTGCATCTAAAGTGTTGTGTACTCACAAAAATCGGCAAGCGCCACTGGGGGCTTGCCGATTTTTACTTATTCACTTTTCACCCTTCACTAGATACCAGACCCACTGCCAGAACCTCAATTTTTGAGAAAAAGCGGGAAAATCACAGCTTTGTACCAACAACGAATGATGTTCAATAGCGGGTTACTTTTGGTTCACTTCGTCGGTGCGGTAGAGGAATTTTACCTGGCTGTCCATGTCGTCGGAGACGGCGGTGAAGATGCGGTAGTTTTTGGAGACCTCGGCGGTGGCGGTGATCCGGGCTACCAGGGCTTCTACGTCGCCGTCTACCAGGTCGGCAATCTTCTGGATGCCCTCGTCTGCGAACTCCTGAATGCCGTCGGAGAGCTCCTTGGCGCCGTCCCGGAGCTGGGTTACGCCGTCGGTGAGGGCGGGGATGGAGTCTGCCAGGGTGTTCACGCCGTCAGTCAGAGCGGCGGCGCCCTGATTCAGCGCACCGGCACCGGCGCACAGGCTATCGCCGCCTGCAAGGAGCTGGGCGGAGCCATCCGCTGCGGTGGAAACGCCGCCGGTGTAGGCTTGCAGGCCCATATAGAAGGTATTGTAGCTATCCAGGGAGTCTTTCAGGGCGCTGATGGTCTTTAGGCCCTCTGCGGCGGCGGCCAGCTGGCTCTGGACGGCCTCGGACTGCATATTCTGGTTCACCAGGCTGGTAACCTTCTGGGATACGTTCTGGTCAATGATGGCCTGGATATCCTCGGTCTGCATCTGGGCATCGGTATTGGCGGAGATGGTGGCCTGGACGGCCTCGCTCTGCATCTGGGCATCGGTGTTGGCGGAGATGGTAGCCTGAACCGCCTCACTGTTCATCTGGGCCTGGACGGCGGCACTGACGGCGGCCTGCTGGTCTTCGCTGACCTGACCGGCCTCCACTGCGGCCTGGTAGGCATCGGGGCTCAGGCCGGTGGCGGCGGCAATCACCTGGGCGGTAACCTGGGCCTGGACGGCCTGGGTGACCTGGCCACTCACCTGGGCCCGGACGGCCTGGGTAACCTTGGGGACAACCTGCTCCCGGACGGCGGCGGTGACACCCAGGATAATGTCGCTGCGGTTGGCATTGACGGCCCGGTTCACCTGCTCCACCGCCTTCTGGTGGACGGCGGACTCGCTGAGGGAGTCCATCACCTGGCTCAGCACTTCGCTGTAGTTTTCAATGGTCAGGTCGGGCACCTCCACACCGGCTGCCTTCAGCTGGGCGGTGGCAGTGGCCAGCAGGGTATTGAACACCTGCTCCGCGCCGCCGTTCAGGGTGGCGTTGTTGGAAACCAGGGTATTCAGTCCATCGTTCAGGGAGGCAATGCCCTCCTTCAGCTGGTCTGCTCCCTTCCCCAGGGAGACGGTGCCGTCCTGGAGGGTCTGGGCACCCTGGGCCAACTGGTTTACGCCCTCGGCCAGCTCCCCGGACTTCTCCAGCAGGGTATCCAGCCCCTCATACAGGGCGTTGGAGCCGTCGGTGAGCTGGGTCAGGCCCTCGGCCACCTTGTTGATGATGTCATTCAGGTCGTCGGAGGACTCAATGGGGGCATCCTCCAGGGCCTGGAATACCTGGTTGGTCACCAGAGTCAGGGTCATGCTCATCCGGAAGTCGGTAACATCGGCGCTGATTTCCACATAGCCAGGGATATCCAGGGTGTCCGGCTCCAGCCCCAGGTTCTCCTGCATACCGGGCAGGGCCAGGCCCAGAATAGCGGTGCGGTCACCGTCGTTGATGGCCTTGCCGTTGGTCACCGCCACATTGCGGAAGCGGTTGTTGTCCAGCACCAGGCCGGTGATGGCGGCGAAGGGAACGTAGATTTTCTGGCGGGTGCCGGTGATTTCCTTCATCTCATACTGGTTGTTCTGGTAGTCGTAGCGGATGGTCACATGGCCGCTCTTGCCCACCAGGTCTTCCGGAGCGATGCTCTCTCCGTCCAGCTGATAGGAGACGGTGAGGGTGACGGGCAGCTCCTTGTCGGTGGTGCCCTGGTAATAGATGTCGCTGCCGGCGGCGCTCCAGGTCAGGGTGCCCTCATTGTCGGTGCAGGCCTGGTTGCCCTTGACGTTCTGCACCCCGGTCAGGCCGCTTTCGTCCAGGAGGGTGTCCGCCCCGGCGGCGTTTTTCAGCCAGTCGCTGACGATGATTTTCTGGGTGCTGCCGTTGCTGTCCGCCAGGACATACACGGTTTCGTCCTTGGTATTCTGCTCCTGGGGCTGGGCCAGGGCCACTGCCGCCCCGCTGACGCACAGGGCGGCGCTGAGGGTGAGGGCGATGAGATTCCTTACTAGCTTTTTCATTTCCGATTCCTCCAAATTCAGTAGGTGAAATTATTACTTAATATGGGTCATGCCCACAGTGGTCTTGCAGATGGGCTTATCCAGCAGCAGGAACATGGCAGGCAGCACAAAGATAACCAGCAGCATACTCACCACGGCGCCCCGGGCAATCAGCATACACATGGAGCTGACGATTTCGATATCGGAGTACAGGGCCACGCCGAAGGTGGCGGCGAACATGCCCATGCCGGAGACGATAATAGAGGGGATGGAGGTGGCCAGGGCCGTATGGACGGCGGCCTTCTTCTCCTGGCCGCCGATGCGCTCGGCCTTGTAGCGGGTGGTCATCAGAATGGCATAGTCCACCGTTGCGCCCAGCTGAATGGTGCTGATGCAAATGGGGGTGATAAAGGCCATGCTCTGGCCCAGGTAGTGGGGCAGGCCCAGGTTGATGAAGATGCCCAGCTCAATCACCGCAATCAGGATAATAGGCAGGCTCAGGCTCTTCTCCACCAGCAGGATAATCAGGAAGATGGCCACCAGGGACACTGCGGTAACCACGGCGAAGTCATGGTCGGTGGTTTCAATCATGTCCTTCATGCAGGGGGCCTCACCGATGAGCATACCGCCCTGGTCATATTTTTTCAGGATGGCGTTGAGCCGGTCAATCTGCTGATTCACCTCGTCGCTGGCGGGGGTATATTCGGAGTTGATGAGCATCAGCTTCCAGTTGCCGCTTTCCAGCTTTTCCCGGGCAAAGTCGGGGATGGCTTCGTCGGGAATCCGGCAGCCCACCAGGCTCTCCATGCCCAGGGCGTATTTCACGCCCTCCACCTTTTCCATTTCGGATACCATGTCCCGGACACTCTTGGAGGGGGTGTCCGCATCCACCAGCACCATGTGGGTGGAGGCGATGCCGAACTCCTCCTGGAGCTTACGGATGGACACCACATAGTTGATATCCTCCGGCAGGCACTGGCCCATGTCGTAGTACACCTCACTGTTGGCCTTGGCGTAGCCGTTGTAGGCGGGGTAAATCAGGGCCAGGAACAGAATCAGGAAGGCGGGGAAGAGCTTAATCACGCCGTTGGCGAATTTGCCCATATCGGGAATCAGGGAGCGGTGCTTTGTCTTTTGCAGGGGCTTATCCAGCACCAGAATCAGGCTGGGCAGCACGGTGACGCACCCCAGCACACCCAGCAGCACGCCCTTGGCCATGACGATGCCCAAATCCCGGCCCAGGGTGAAGCTCATAAAGCACAGGGAGATGAAGCCCGCAATGGTGGTAATGGAGCTGCCCAGCACGCTGGTCAGGGTCTTGGAGATGGCCACGGCCATGGCCTCCTTGTTATCGGAGTACAGCTCCCGCTGCTCGTTGTAGCTGTGCCACAGGAAGATGGAGTAGTCCATGGTCACAGCCAGCTGCAACACGGCGGACAGGGCCTTGGTGATGTAGGAGATTTCTCCCAGCCAGTAGTTGGTGCCCATGTTCAGCAGAATCATGGTGCCGATGGAGGCCAGGAATACCAGAGGAATCAGCCAGCCGTCCAGGAACAGGAACATGGCGGCGCAGGCCAGCAACACGGCCAGGCCCACATAAATGGGCTCCTCCTGCTCGCACAAATCCTTCAGATCCACCACCAGAGCGGTCATGCCGGAGACGAAGCACTGCTGGCCGCAGACACTGCGGATTTCCTTCACCGCATCCATGGTGCAGTCCTCGCTGGTGCCGCTGTCGAAGAAGACGGCCATCATAGTGGAGTGGTCGGTGTTGAATTCCTTCCGCACTGCCTCAGGCAGCAGCTCCATAGGCACGGACAGGTCGGCCAGGGAGTCGTACCACAGCACCGTGGCCACATGGTCGATGTGCTCCACCTTTTCCTTCAGCTGGGCCACGTCCTTATTGGACATATTCTCAAAGATAAGGAAGGTGAAGGCGCCCTTGTTGAAGTCCTCCAGCAGCTCCTCCTGGCCGATGACGGTTTCCATATCACCGGGCAGGTAGGTGAGCATATCGTAGTTGACCCGGGTGGCTGCCATGCCCATTACCGAGGGCACCATCAGCAGCAGCGTCAGAATCAGAATGGGAATGCGGTATTTAACCACCGCTTTGGAAAAACGCATGTTAATTCTCCTCCGTTATATCGTAATATTCGGTGTCAATCACATCGGGCTGTTGGTGGTTGACAATTTTCACCAGGCTTACCGCCACGCTTAGGTTCAGGATGCCATCCGAGAGCAGGGAGACACCCAGCAGGATAATGATGGCATGGAGGGCATTGGAGGGGCGGAAGGCCAGCAGCAGACCAATCACCCCGGTGATGACTGCCAGGCCCATGGTCAGCCACCACTCCCGGATGCCGAAGCGCTTGGCATCCATGGCAATGCGGGCCTTGAACAGGCAGTCCGCCAGGATGCACACCCCCATGGAGATGCACAGGAAGTTCATCATATCGTCGGGCTTCATCAGGGTAATCACGCCCATGACAATCAGAAGAATTCCAAACTGCAAATCAAACTGAAAGGCCAGCCGGAACAAATCCCGGGAGAAATATCCCACCAGCCGGACGGCTCCGAACACCAGCATGGCCACCCCGCAGAAGATGGCAATGGTTCGGGCCGAGGGGGCCGGGAACACCATCAGCGCCACACCCACCAGACAGAACACAATGGAGATGGCAATGTAGCCGTACTTGGCAATCTTCATAGGCAAAACAGAACGCGGTTTCATAATTTCTACATTCGCCTCCTTCGGCTGCATATCGCAGCTCTCATTCACTGGCAATAGCATACACCATTCCCCGCCCATTTCCCACGGACACTCCCCCCTCGTTGCCTGAATTCCAGTCACCGCCCGGCATTTGCCCATTTTTTAGGCATTCCCACCCCCCATGCCAAAAAAAAACCGCCTCCCAGCCCAAGGCCAGGAGACGGTTTTTCAATTTTTATGACTTCACCGTAGGGGCGATGAAAATCGCCCGAAACCCAGGATTTTAGCGAGTACCCGGTTGGATGGTGAAAGCCCCCCGGCTCCCTCTATGAGGGAGCTGTCGAGCGA
>UROL01000075.1 GCA_900549495.1 uncultured Eubacteriales bacterium
GGCTCCGAAGGAAACGTCAGCCTCCGGGCCGCCACCGGTGAAATTGTCCTGACCCCCTCCGGGCGGCACAAGGGCAGCCTGACCCACCAGGACATGATGGTGGTCACTCCGGAGGGGGTGCTGCTGGAGGGCACCGGGAAGGTGACCAAGGAATTCCCCATGCACCAAATGCTCTACCAGGCCCGGCCGGAGGTGGGCTGCATCGTCCATTCCCACCCGGTTTACGGCTGTGCCTATGCCATTATGGGCCGGAAAATTCCCCAGGACTATCTGCTGCAAACCAAGCTGATGGTGGGAAAAATCGGCCTGGCCGGGTACGCCCCGGCGGGCTCCCAGGCCCTGGTGGAGGCCATCCGCCCCTATGCCGGGGAGTGCAACCTGATTCTGCTGCAAAACCATGGGGTGGTGGTCTGCGGCAAAAACCCGGAGGACACCCTCTGCCGCTGCGAGACGGCGGAAAACATCGCCCATTCCTGCCTGCTGGCAGAGCTGATGGGAAAAACCACAACCATTTCTGAGTGAGGCGCAATGAATATGAAACGTGAAGATATTTTGGCTCTGTATGCCGATGCCGAAAAGCGGGGCTATGCCCTGGGCTCCTTCTCCCCCCGGAATACCTGGCTGATTCCCTATGTCTGCCAGGCGGCCCAGAATAAGCGTGCCCCTATCCTGGTGCAGATTTCCTCCAACGAGCTGCGGTGGTTTTCCCTCACCGCCAAGGAGTTTGCCCAGGCCTTCTTCCAGGCGACCAAGGATATTTCCGTCCCGGTGATTCTCCACCTGGACCACACCTATGACCCCCAGGTGGTCTTCCAGGCCATAGAGGCCGGGTTCCAGTCCGTGATGATTGACGGCTCCAAGCTGCCCTTTGAAGAGAACATCGCCCTGACCCGTCAGGTGGTGGAGTACGCCCACCCCCGGGGCGTGGCGGTGGAGGCCGAGCTGGGCAATATCGGCGGTGCGGACAAGCTGGAAACCGGCGGGGACGAGCTGCTGTATACCGTGCCCCAGCAGGTGCCGGATTTTGTGGCCCGCAGCGGCTGCGACAGTCTGGCCGTCTCCGTGGGCACCGCCCATGGGGTGTACCCGGTGAAGAATCCGAAAATTGACGTTCCCCGTCTGCAAGCCATCCGGGCCCTTACCGATGTGCCCCTGGTGCTCCACGGCGGCTCCGGCCTGCCCCGGGAGACGGTGGAGCAGACCATCCGGGCGGGCATCAACAAAATCAACATTGCCACCGACTTGGAGCTGGCCTTCCAGGCGGAGCTGGGCATCGGCAGAATGGCCAACGCCCAGCTGCTGACGCTGGATGCCGCCGCCCTGGACCGGGGCGGAAAGGCCGTCCAGGCTCTGGTGGAAAACCGGATAGAAACCTACCTGTTCAGCAGCAACATGGCATAAGGAGCGAAGGATATGAAAAAGCTGGCAGTGATTCACACCACCCCCGCCACCATCGGCTCCCTGGGGGAGCTGATTGGGGAGCTGCTCCCCGGGTGCCGGGTATGCAACCTGCTGGACGACAGCATCTTGCCGGAAATCAACCAGGCCGGGGGCATTACCCCCGGTGTGCGGGCCCGGCTCTACACCCTGCTGGAAATGGCCCAGACCTTGCAGCCGGAGGCCATCCTCTGCGCCTGCTCCTCCATCGGCGGTGTCATGGAGGAGGGGGCCAGCTTCTGCACCGTGCCGGTGCTGCGGATTGACGGCCCCATGGCGGAAAAGGCAGTGGCGGAAAGCAGCCGGATTGGGGTGCTGGCCACCCTGGAATCCACCCTGAGCCCCACCTGCGACCTGCTGCGCCGGAAGGCGGCGGCAGCGGGCCGGGAGATTTCCCTCAGCCCCTATGTGATTCCCGGAGCGGGCCCCCTGCTCAGTGCCGGGAAGGACCAGGAATATGACCGCCTGGTGGCGGATGCCATTTTGTCCCAGCTGGAAACCAATTCCGTAGTGCTGCTGGCCCAGGCCTCCATGGCCCGGTGTATGCATCGGATTCCCGAAGCACTCCAGGGCCGGGTATACACCAGCCCCCGCTCCGGAATCTTGCAGCTGCGGGAGCTTTGATATGACAGCGCCCACAGGCTGTATCGGCCTGGATTTTGGCACCACCCATATCAAGGCCGGGCTTTTCGACCAGGCGGGGAAGCGAATTCGCCTGGAAAGGGTTCCCACGCCCCAGGCCCGGGACGACTATGGAACGGTGTATGATGCGGCCCAAATTGCCGAAACCGTAACCGGGCTCCTGCAAGCCCTGGCAGAAACCGGGGTGCCCATCCGGTTAATTTCCGTCACCGGTATGGCGGAGGCCGGAGTTATGGTGGAGCGGAGTACCGGCAGGTGCCTGTGCCCCCTGCTGCCCTGGTTCGACCCCCGCACCCAGGCTCTGGCCGGGGCGGTATCCCAGGAGGAGGCCCACCGGCGCTTCTTCCAAACCGGCCTTCGGAACAGCTTCAAATACGGAATCTACAAATACCGCTGGGCCTTGGCCCACACCCAGGCAGCACCGGAGCAGACATTGTGGCTGTCAGCGGTGGACTATCTGGTTTACCTGCTCACCGGTCAGGCCGTCACCGACCCCACCTATGCCGCCAGAACCTACGCCTATAACCTGGACACCGGGGACTTTGACTGGGAATATCTGTCCCCCCTGGGCCTGGGCCGGGACAATTTCCCCCGGGTGGTGCCCTCGGGCAGCCGGGTGGGGCTATGCCGTCTCCCCGGACTGGCCGGGGCCGCCGTCCACATTGCCGCCCACGACCATGTCAGCGCCGCCTTTGCCATCTCCCTGGCGGCGGAGGGCTGGATTTGCGACAGCTGCGGCACGGCGGAGACCTATATCGGCACCTTCCCCGCCCGGCCCCTGACCGAGGCGGACTGGCGCACCGGCTGCATCTATGGCCCCTACCCCGGAAACCGGCGGTTCTGGATGGCCAATATCAGCTCCTCGGGGCTGGCGGTGGAGTGGTTCCGCCAGCAGGTGCAGCTGACCCGGCTGGACTATGACAAGGTCAATGCCATTCTGGCCGCCCCTGCACCCCCCACCGGAATTTTCTTTCTCCCTGCGCTGACAGGGATGGGCACCCCCTGCTTCCGGCAGGAGCTCCGGGCCGCCTTTCTGGGCCTGGCCCAGCACCACACCGGGGAGGATATGCTCCGGGCGGTGGTGGAGGGGCTGGGCTACCAGGCAAGAATGATTCTGGAGCCTATGGAGGTGCCCGGGGTAGTCAGTGTGGGCGGCGCCGCCCAAAGCCCCGGCTGGATGCAGCGCAAGGCGGACATCCTGGGCTGCCCGGTGCAGACCCTGGAAGAGGGGGAGTGCACCGTCCTGGGGGCCATTGCCCTGGCTCTCTCCACCGAAAGTCGAGAGGCGGCCCGCCGGTTCTGCGGCGGTATGCAGCCCGGGCATCAATACCTATGCCGGCCCCAGGCTCACAGCGCCTATACCGGCTTGTATCGCAACTACCAAACATGGTTCCGCCTTCTCACGGAACCGGAGAAAGAGGAACAGCTATGAAGACCTTGGTTGTGGCAGACGACATTACCGGTGCCAACGACATTGCCGTGATGTATGCCAAAAGCGGCCTAAAAACCATTACCTATACCTGCGGCAGCGAAGCTCTGTTTGCCTCCGGGGAGAGCGTATGCGTGGTGGATACGGATTCCCGATTCCTTCCGGCCCAGGAAGCCTACCGCCGGGTGTATCAGCGGGTGGCCCAGAACCCGGGCTGCCACCGGTATTTTGACAAGCAGTGCTCCGTGTTCCGGGGGAACATCGGGGCGGAATTTGATGCCATGCTGGATGCCCTGGGAGAGGACTTCGCCGCCGTGGTGCTGGGCTACCCTGCCAATGGCCGCACAACCGTAAACAGCATACACTATGTCCACGGCGTTCGGCTGGAGGACTCCCAGTTCCGCCACGACCCGGTGCATCCCATGGTGCTTTCCGACCTGCGGCAGATTCTGGGGCAGCAGACCCGGCGCAAGGTGGGAGCCATCACCGTAAGCGACCTGGACTTGGGGGAGGAGGCCCTTCGCCGCCGGGTGGAAACCCTGCGGCAGCAGGTGAACTACCTGATTTTTGATGTCCGGGACGACCGGGATCTGGCCCGGATTGCCGCTGTCATCCGGGATGTCCGGGTGGTGTGCGGCAGCGCCGGAATCGGCTATTACCTGGGGCTGGAGGAATGCCGCCGCCGGGGGGAGCCGGTGCTGGCCGTGGCCGGAAGTCTGACCCCCCAGACCCGGGCCCAGACGGAATACATCCGGGAGCAGGGATACCCGGTTTTGCAGCTGGACACCGCCGCCATTGCCCGGGGGCAGGCAGAGCAGGCGGCAGCGGCCATTCTGAGCCAGGCCCGGGCTTTGGCCGCCGGGAATCTTCTGATGCTCCACACCCCCCAGACCCCGGAGGAGGTGGCGCAAACCAAGGAAATCGCCCGGGAGCGGGGGCTGGACAATGTGGCCATCTCCGGCCTGATTTCCCAAACCCTGGCCCAAATCACCCGGGAGCTTTCCGCCCGGCTGGGCATCCGCAAATGCATCATTCTGGGCGGGGACACCTCCGCCGCCTTCTGCCGGGAGATGGGAATCTCCGGCATGGAGGTGCTGGAGGAAATTGAGCCCGGCATCCCCCTGCTGAAAAAGCCGGATGCCCCCCAATACTTTGTTCTGAAATCCGGCAGCTTTGGCACCCCCGCCTTTGTGGAGGCAGCCTACTACAAGCTGCTGTCCCGATAAGCGGCAAAAAGGAGAATTTTCATGGATATTTTTGAAGAATTGGTGGAAACATACCCGGCGCTGTCCGGCTGCCTGGAGGAAATTCAGGCGGCGGGAGGGGCGCTGGTGGATGCCTATCGGGCCGGTGGCAAGCTGCTGGTCTGCGGCAACGGCGGCAGCGGAGCGGATGCGGAGCACATTGTAGGGGAGCTGATGAAGCAGTTTATCCTCCCTCGGCCCCTGAGCCGGGAGGAGCAGGAGCGGCTCCGGGCCGTTGACCCCCTGGGCGCCCATTTGGCAGAGCACCTACAGGGGGCCCTGTCCGCCATCCCCCTCACCGGCAACATTGCCCTGTCCACCGCCTACGCCAACGATGCAGAGCCGGAGCTGGTCTTCGCCCAGCAGGTGTGGGGCTATGGCCGCCCGGGGGATGTGCTGCTGGCCATTTCCACCTCTGGCAGCTCCCGGAACGTATGCGCCGCCATTGTGGCCGCCCGGGCAAAGGACATGACCGTTATCGGTCTCACCGGCTCCCGGAAGGGCAGCATGAACAGCCTATGCCACATCTGCATCCAGGCCCCCTCCGCCGTCACCTATCAGGTGCAGGAGTACCATCTGCCCATCTACCACGCCCTGTGCCGCTATGTAGAGGCGGCGCTTTTCGGAAAATAACCGCAAAAAACCGTACCGGAAGGGAATTATCTCCCTAAACCGGTACGGTTTTCCATTTCTTTTGTGAGCCGTCAACGGGGCGTGACAGTCCAGCGGGTTTCCTGCGGGAACCGGGTTCTGTGAGTATCCATTGTCACAGAATGGCCGGTGCACCCATTGGGTGTTTCAGGCAGGTATTTAGGCCTCTTCCTCTGCCTCTGCCTGGATGGAAGCTATCATCAGGCTCAGGATGGAAGCGAAGCCCTCATCGGACTTGGGGCTGCCAGCAACCTCGAAGATGTAGCCTGCCTCGGTGGTAAAGGAGGCGAAAGCGGTGTCGGTCTCCTCCAGCACATAGGTGACGGCGGCCAGGCCGTTGACATTGGCGAACTCGATATCGGTGGCGCCGTTCTCAGCCAGGGCAGCGGCGTACTCCTCCAGGGACATGCCGTCCGCATCCACATACATCACAGACACGGCGGCGGACTGGTCTTCGGTTGCGAAGTAGGCAATGTAGCCCTGCTCCCGGTCCTCGTCGGTGAGCTCTGTGGCAGCCAGTACGCTGGGCACCCACATAACCAGAGCAATCTCGTCGAAGTTGACAAACTCTCCCTTGGCCACGGTGTCGGCAGCCTGGGCTTCGATTTCGGCCCAGTCGATTTCAACGACCTCGGCCTCGGTGGCAAAAGCGGAGACGGCGCAGGCCATCACCATGGCAACTGCCAGCAAAATGGAAACAATTTTCTTCATAGTGGTTTTCCTCCTTTAATTTTGGGCAGTATCCTGCCCGACGTCCATTGGACGGGTATTCTGGACCCATCTGAATACATCGACAGCCACCGGCAGTGGGGAAGCTGGGCCCCGAATAAGAATTCCCCCTCCGGCCCGGACAATTTGTATCAGAAATCCTGGGATTAGAGTACCACATCTTTGGTCAATATGCAACTGTACTACGGTACAGTCTTTTATAAAATATTCAGGCTTCTGGCAATCTGGACGGCATCCACCATGTTCTTGGCCTGGAGCTTCCGGTAGTTTTCCGAGGCGTGGTATTTCACCGTCCGGGGGGAGATGTGCAGCTGCTGGGCGATTTCGTTGGTACTCCGCCCCGCCGCCTGGAGCCGCAGCACCTCCAATGCGGTATCGGAGAAGGTGGAAACGTCTATCCCCGTCCCCTTGAGATAGTTGGGATACAGCCGGGCCATATGCTCTGTCTCCTCCAGCACCTGGCCGAACCACGCCCGCTGGGCCGGAGTCTCGGCGCAGAAGCAGGACTTCACCTCTGTCAGCAGGGGGAGAACGGCGGCCCCCTTCTCGCTGAGGATGGGGACAAAATGGTATTCCCCAATCCGCCCCAGAAGCTGGAGGAAGTCCTCCTTCCAGGGTCTGCCTATCCGCCGCAGGACAATGGCGCTGAGCACCCCGCACTCCATCTGAAAATAGGTGCGCTGGGCATAGTCGGCATAGGCCAGCATCCGCTGAAGCAGCACCAGGGCATCGGTGTGCTTCCCCAGGGCGATGTAGCAGTAGATTTTCACCATGTACAGGTAGCGGTTCAGGGTGCAGAATTCCACGGTCTCGTCCGGTGCCTGGGCCAGCCACTGGCCGATTGCCTCGGTCTCGTTCCGGTAGAGCTTCAGCCAGCAGCCGAAGGCCCGGATGGAATCGAAGAGCTGGGGCACGCTGTCCGGCGGGATGCCACGAAGTGTCCCTGCCACCAGCCGCTGGGCGTAGTCCAGATCCCCGGTGGTCAGGGCCAGCTTGGCTTGCAGGGCAGTATCCACCCAGGCCATCTCCACGATGCCGTTGTTCTGGCACTGGCTCTGGGCCTTGGTAAGGTAGCTGAGAACCCGGAACCGGTCACCGCCCTTTTCATAGGTGCTCTCCCCCAAGGCGGTTTGCACCAGGCCGATGCCGGTTTTCCCCAGCATTTTCTCCACCATTGGCCCGATGGTGCCTGCCAGAAGCAGGTCGGTTTTGCTCCACTCGCAGAAGTCCTTGCCCCCATTCATCACACTGGGCTGATTGTTGGTCAGCGATACCGGCCGCAGGGCATTGCCATTGCCCCGAACCAGGGTGGAGGCAGCCCGAAAAATCTGCGCCATATTCTTGATGCCCCGGTGGGGCAAAATCACATCCAGATACAGCAGCTGGGCCTTGGCCTCGTCCCGGTCACTGCCCTTGGCCTGGGCGGCATAGTCTGCTAGGCGGCCATACCAGTATTCGCTCTGCTCCGTGTTCATCAGCACGGAGTGCAGGGCACTCAGGGCAGTCATCAGCACCGGCTCCTTCTCCACCTCCTGGGGAGAAAGGGCCTGATAGAAGTTCCGCAGGGCCCAGTAGTGCCCCACCCCCATGTGCTTTCTGGCCTCCCGAACCAGCAGGGCATGGATGCTCTCCTCTGCCCCGCACTGCCGGTATAGGGCCAGGGCCTGCATGGTGTGGCCCTGGCGCTCCTCATATCGGCCCCCATGGTAGAGCAGCCGATTGCACCGGCTGCGGCCAAAGGTTTTCTCTGCCCGGCTGCGGAGGGTTTCCAGCAGCAGGGGGCGAATCCGCCACATTCCGTCATCGCATTGCAGAATATTGCCCACGCACTCCGCCTGGCTCAGCAGCCGGGCGCTGGCATCGTCCCCGGTGATATACTCCGCCATGGCCGGGGTAAAGGCATCCACCAGGCTCATTTCCATCAGGAAGGTTTGCACGTCCCGGCTCCAATGGCTGACGACCTCCTGGTCCAGATAGGCTATAAAGGCCCGGCGAACCTCTTCCTCCAGGGCGGGGCCGTCCTGGGCCCCCTGCTGCATCCGGCGGATGGCCAGCCCCAGGGCCATGCCATTCCCCTCTGCCAGCTCCAGCCACCGCTGCTGCCGCTGGGCTGACAGGTTCAGCCCAGCCTGGGCGCAGAGCTCCGCCATTTCCTGGGAATCCACCCGCAGCTCCGCTTCGGAGATTACCAGCACCCCGGACTGCAGCGCCAGCACGGAAAGCCAGGAGGGGAGCCTGGCCCGGCCTATCATCACCATCCGGACCCCCGCCCCGGCCTGGGCCAGAATCTTCCGCTGCACCTGCTCGTCCTGGACGCAGTGGAGGTTATCCAGCACGGCGTAGCCCTTGGGGCTGCACATTTCCAGCTCTGCCAGCACCTGCCCCGGTGCATTCTGGCAGTCAATCCACATGGTCTTCCCCCGGGGGAACACCTGCTCTACGGTGCTGGTTTTCCCAAAGCCTGTGGCCCCATACAGATAAATATCGGCCCCGGCCTCCGCCCCCCGGCGCAGCTTTTCCGCCACTCGCCGGGAAAATTGCCTCTGATTGCTCACATTTCTCCCTCCCTTCCCGGGAATATCCAAATACTTTCTTATTTTACACTTCTGCCCCGCCCCTGTCAATCAACAAACGCCCCTGCCTTCCCATAAAAATTTCTCCCGCCCCAACAGGGCGGGAGAAAAATGCAAACACTTTCGGGGCGATGAAAAACGCCCGCAACGTTGCGGTTTCTGGGCAGTCGGATGGATGGTAAAATGTAAACTCTTTTGAGTTTCGTAGGGGCGATGAAAATCGCCCGAAACTTTCCGGTTTCCGGGCAGCACGTTGAGTGGTACGCACCCCTCCCGGCTCCCTCTCTGAGGGAGCTGCTGAGCGAATGCGAAGCTGAGGGA
>UROL01000076.1 GCA_900549495.1 uncultured Eubacteriales bacterium
AAGGCCTTTGGCTCCACCCCAATCACGCATCCTCCGAATTGTAGTGCACTCCGGGAAAGCTCCCCCATCAGGCCACTTTTTGAGCCGCCATAGACCAGCGTATGGCCGCTCGCCCCTATCCAGGCTCCTAGCTCTCTCACCGCTGTTACCAGCGCAGGATCGTTCCCCTGCAATGCGCCAAGATACACTGTGATATTCATATAAATGGCCCTCCTTTGTATATTCGTAAAAGAATTATACCATATTTGTTTGAAATTTCAAGAATCTGTTGCCAAAATCGCCACCAGACATCTTTGCAAGCATTCTTTGCCTTAAATAAAGTAGGAAGTTCACATTCTATCCATATGCAACCTATAGTTGACAGATTTGTTATAATGTAAATGCCTATATAGAAAATTATGGGCTACCGAAAACTCGGCAGCCCATAATACAGCTTACTATCCAATTCTAAACACGTCTGGTTGTAAGGCTCTCGGAAAAAGAAATCAAGTCCTGAGTATTTTCAAATTGACTCAACTGGCAGATTGCTTCCGACGTGTATTTGTGCACCAAATCTTCGCATTTCTCCAAGCCATACAGCCGGACGAAGGTATTTTTATCCGCATCCACCCCGGTGGCCTTTCCCAGTTCTCCGGCGCTGCCAATTACATCCAGCATATCATCCCGAATCTGGAAAGCGAGGCCCAAACGGTCGGCAAAAACCGCAGCGGCTTGCAACTGCTTATCGGTTCCGCCTCCGGCGATTACACCCAAAACGCAGGCGGCACGAATCAACGCCCCGGTCTTTCTGGACTGAATATCCAGCACCTCCTGCTCGGTGCAGGCTCTTTCCTCGCTCTGCATATCCAGCACTTGCCCCCCCACCATGCCATGGGAACCGGCATTTTCAGAAAGTACCCGAATGGCCATGACAACACTTTCCTGCCGTGGGAGCTTAGCCGTGGCAGCCAGAGCAAAAGCATCCGTCAGCAGGGCATCCCCCGCCAGAACTGCCATGGCTTCACCATAAACCTTGTGATTGGTCAAACGCCCGCGGCGGTAGTCGTCATTGTCCATGCACGGCAAATCATCATGAATCAGGCTGTAGGTATGAATCATCTCCACTGCCCCTGCCAACGGAGCAGCCGCTTTCCAGTCCCCGCCGCACAGATGGCAGAATTCAAACGTCAGAATTGGGCGAAGTCGCTTCCCCCCTGCCAACAGACTATATTTCATGGCTTCAAAAATCTGCTTCTGGGGTTCGGCTTCAAAGCCCTTCAGGTAGTCTTCCAGGTATTGCTGAATGTAGTCCCGATATGTCTGGTAACGTTTTTCACTGCACATCCTGAAAGTCCTCCTCTACCGGGCTTCCATCCGGTGCGGTCATAATTTTCTTGACCTGGAGCTCGGCATCATCCAGCAGCTTTCCGCAGCTGCGAATCAGCTCTGTCCCCTCCTGAAACAGCCGAAGGGATTCCTCCAGCTCCACATCGCCCTTCTCCATGGCGCGGACAATTTGCTCTAGGCGCTGCATGGACGCTTCAAAGGTCAGATTATTTGGATTCATTGCTTTCCTCCTTGATATCAGAAACGGTTGCCCGCACGCTGCCATCGGACAGCATAATCTGCACTTCCCTACCCGGTGCGGTTTGGTGGACCGAGCGCACAATTGTACCATCATCGGCACTGACAATGGAATATCCTCTCGTAAGCACTTTCAGCGGACTCATAGCATCTAATTTTGCAGCGTTTCCAATATAACGCTGTTTTTTGCGCTGTATTTGCTGCATTTGTGCCCCGATCAGCCGGGATTTCAAATGCTCCAGGCTTTGCTTCCGCTGCTCCAGATAGCCGGTGGGGCTGACCAGCGCCGGTGACTGGGCCAGCACACGCAAACGCTGCCGGGCATGCCGCAGTTTTCCTGACAAAGCAGAGGCCATGGCGGATGCAGCCGCATCCAGGCTTTGCAGCAATGCCGCCTGGTCCGGCACTGCCAGCTCTGCCGCATTGGACGGAGTGGCAGCCCGCAGGTCTGCCACATAATCAGAAATCGTAACATCCGGCTCATGGCCTACAGCGGAGATAACCGGGATTTCGGATGCATAGATTGCATAGGCAACCCGCTCATCGTTGAAGGCCCATAAATCCTCAATCGAGCCACCGCCTCGCCCCACAATCAGCAGATCCGCCAGCTTGTAGTGATTGGCATAGCGGATAGCCGCAGCAATCTCCCCGGGTGCCTCCGCTCCCTGGACACGCACAGGCAAAAGCCGAACCTTAACAATGGGGTATCGTTTTTTTAGAATCCGGAGCATATCGTGAACGGCCGCCCCCGCAGAGCTGGTAACAATGCCTATGGTCTTGGGGAATTGGGGCAGCGGCTTTTTATGCTCCGGGGCAAACAGCCCTTGGGCAGCCAACTTCGCTTTCAGCTGCTCAAAGGCGGCATAGAGATCACCAATGCCATCCATGCTCATGGCGCTGCAATACAGCTGAAATGCGCCGTCCCGGGGATAAACCGTTATCCGCCCCATGGCAATCACTTTCATTCCGTTTTCCGGCCGAAAACGCAGCTTGGCTGCGCTGGTCTTAAACATAACGCATTTCAGTGCTGCATTTTCGTCCTTCAGCGTGAAATAGTGGTGCCCGGAGGGGTACATTTTGTAATTACTAATCTCTCCCCGAACTGCCAGTTGGAGAAGTAACCTATCCTCGTCCATCTTTCCACGGATGTATTCATTTATCTGCGTAATGGATAAAACCTGCTGCATATCATCCCTCCCGCAAGCGATGTGCCAGGATTGCAACGCCCATGGCATTGTCCGTAGAATACATAGGCTGTGCAAAAACCGGAGATAGGGGCTGCATGACACTGCGTAGCAGACTGTTAGAGGCAACGCCGCCGGAGAAGACAATCTCCAAACTCGGAAATCTCTGGAGAGCCTGCTCGGATGCCCGATAGACCGCCTTGGCAACGCACCGCAGTGCATATGCAGCCGTTTCGGATGGGTCCGCATTCTTCTCATAGTACTGCTGCACCTTATTCTGCACACCGGAGAGGGAGAAGCTACAGGCATCGCATTTTACAGAAAACACATCCCGGTTCTTCGCCTGGGCGCTTAGTTCGTCCAGATGCTTGCCGGACGGGAAGGGCAAACCCAGAAGCTGGCCGGTTCGGTCGATGAGCTGTCCGGCAGAAATGTCCATTGTGCCGCCGATTTTGGTGCAGTGTACATTCTTCCCATCCGGCTCTACCAAAAGCAGCTCTGTCGTACCGCCGGAAAGGTGCCACGCCAGGTGCGGGGAATCCATCAAGTCCAATCTTCCCCCACTCCATAGAGCCGCTGCCACATGCCCCTGCTGATGAGAAACTTCCACCAGGGGAACATGGAGTGCTTCTGAAAGGAGTTTTGCATGGGAATAGCCCACCAGGAAGCAGGGCATATAGCTGCCCTCCACCGCCCTGGGGCGGGTGCTGCCCCCCACTGCCTCTATCTCCATTCCCCGGATATGGGAAAACAGCCTGCCAGAAAGCTCCGGCAGGCTTTTGATATGAGAGAAAACGGCATCGGATTGGCGCAGCCCAAGCTCCCCCTGCTTTACAGGCAGCAAGCGGGAACAATTCACCCCGGATGCCCCATCAAAGTAAGCGATCGAGGTGGTGTAATTGCTGGTATCAATCCCTATGACGCTCATGCATTTTCCTCCGCTTCTGCGGGGGTGACGCTCCTTGCGAAGGCACCCAGAATACCGTTGACAAAGGCACCGGTATCGTCGCCATCGTATTTCTTGGCCAGGCGCACGGCTTCGGAAATGGCAACTCCGGTGGGGACGTCCTCCACATACAGAATCTCAAAAATGGCTAGCTGCATAACGCATCGGGTCAGCCGGGAAATCCGGGATACATTCCAGCCAATGGAGAATTTTCCTATTTGCTCATTGAGCTCCTCTGTGCGGTTGGCAACGCCGGACACCACGGTATCCAGATACCGAACCTGGGGGCCGTTGGGGCGCTCCTGATAAATCTCATTTTCCTGGGCCAGCTTGCTGTAGTATTCCTTGTCCAGGCGCTCTGCCACCAGCAGCTCAGGCTCTTCGCCGGTGAACTCCCGGCTGTAAATCAAATGTACGGCCAGTTCCCTGGCATTTGCTCTTGTCATAGCCCCGCCTTTACTTACGGACAATGCCGCACACGTTCACGTTGACCGCCTGCACCTTTACGCCGGTCATGGACTCAACTGCATTTACAATGGCAGCCTGGACAGCCTGAGCAGTGTCCACCACGCTCTGGCCATAGCAAATCGAGATGCTGCAATCCACGGCAAGGCTATTGTCCTCGGCAATCAGAATCTTGATGCCTCTGCCCCAATTTTTGCTAATCAGGTCAGCAAAATCTGCCACGGGCTTGGTGACAATTCCGGCCACTCCCTCTACATCAGAGACGGCGTGCTCCACAATGGTGGATACCACATCCTCGGAAATCATGACAGTCCCATTCTCCTGGGTCTGGGTGATATACTGCTTATATTCAGCCATAGTCGGTTCCTCCTGTTCAATCGCCATGCAGCTTGCACGGCACACTTTTGTATATTGTATCACAATTCCAGAAAAATACAACTGTTTTCTGCCTGAGTTTCAGCCAGGCATTCTCTCAAGATTGTCCGCAACCAAGCAAAGCTGCCAAGCAAGAAAAAAGCAAAGGAATTGGAAAAAATCCGCTTTATTTTGTGGTATTATTTAAGTGCCCAAATAATAAAACCAAATAAAAAAGAGTAAGCCTCTATTGCTTATTCTATCACAGATACCTACAAAATGATATGGGAGTTTCTAAATTTCGCAAGAAACTTTCCGGTGTCCCACCCGCACCGGGCGCAAAGTCATCTTGTTTTGGCACCTGGTTGATGCGCTTTTTGATAAATGTAGGGGGGTACCATGGATTGCCCCGTTAAATGTGCGGAGCCCAGGACGAGATATGGCAGCATACTACTATTCACCGAAACGCAAGATTTTTTGTTGCAAATTATCGCACCTTTGCTATAATCAGAAAAAAGGAGTTGAGGCCATGCTGCGCTATCCCTGTTTGGTGCTGGACCACGATGATACCGTAGTGCAAAGTGAACAGGATGTAAATTTCCCCTATTTCCGTGACATCCTTCCATCCTTCTGCCCGGGTGCCGCAATAACCTTGCAGCAGTACCGTGAGGGCTGCTTCCACCTGGGTTTTGCGGAAATGTGCCGGAAATGGTTCGGCTTCACAGAGCAAGACCTTGCAGCGGAATTCGAGGGATGGAAATCCTACATTCGTACCCATGTTCCCGCCCCATTTCCGGGAATCGGTGATGTTATCCGTCAGCAGCGGGCGTTGGGCGGCAAAATCTGTGTGGTATCCCACTCCTGCGAAGAAAACATCACCCGGGACTATCAGACCCACTTCGGCATTCTGCCGGATGACATCTTTGGCTGGGATCTGCCGGAAGCATGCAGGAAGCCCAGCACCTACCCTCTGGAGCAGATTATGGAGAAATACGGCTATGCCCCGGAAGAGCTTCTGGTGGTGGACGATATGAAGCCAGCCTATGACATGGCATCCCGGGTGGGTGTTCCCATTGCCTTTGCCGCCTGGTCCCGGACGGATTGCCCCGAGCTGGCAATGCAAATGCAGTCACTTTGCAATTTTTCTTTTGACACTACAGAAAAGTTCCGGCTTTTTCTGTTTGATAACTTGACAGATATGATATAATTATAGTGGTTCTTTTCCGGGAGGTGAGGCTGTTTGGAAAAGGAAAGCATCAAAGTGATGGCCCGCAATCGGGAAGCATATCATGAGTACTTTGTGGAAGAGGAAATGGAAGCTGGAATTGAGCTGTGCGGTACCGAAGTCAAGTCCATCCGGCAGGGCACCCTGAACCTGAAGGATTCCTGGTGCGGCATTAAAGATGGTGAGCTCATCCTGAACCAAATGCACATCTCTCCCTATGACCATGGCAATATTTTCAACCGGGATTCCAAGCGCCCCCGGCGACTGCTAATGCACAAGCTGGAAATCATGCGTCTGCTGGGCAAAGTCAAACAGGACGGCTATTCCCTGATTCCCCTGTCCGTCTACTTTAAGGGCAGCCGGGTGAAGGTAAAGGTTGGCCTGTGCAAGGGCAAAAAACTATACGACAAACGACAATCAGCGGCCGAGCGGGATGCCAAGCGGCAAATCGACCGTGCCATGAAGGAGCGATAATATGAACCCTACATTCAAGATTACCATGGAAAACGGCGGTGTTATCGAAGGTGAGCTGTACCCCGAAAAGGCACCCCAGAGCGTTGCCAATTTCATTGACCTGTGCAACCACAACTATTATGACGGTCTGATTTTCCACCGGGTCATTCCCGGCTTTATGATTCAGGGCGGCTGCCCCGAGGGAACCGGCATGGGCGGCCCCGGCTACTGTATCAAGGGCGAGTTCTTCTTCAACGGTGTGAAGAATGACCTCAAGCACAAGCGGGGCGTACTGAGCATGGCACGTTCCTCCTCCCCCAACTCCGCCGGCAGCCAGTTCTTCATCATGCATGAGGACGGCGAATTTCTGGACGGCCAGTATGCCGCGTTCGGCAAGGTGCTTGAGGGCATGGATGTCGTCGACAAGATCGCCGCTGTGAAGACCGACCGCAATGACCGCCCCCAGGAGGAGCAGAAGATTGCTTCCATCACTGTGGATACCCACGGCGAGAGCTACGAGGCACCCAAGAAGTTGCCCGATCCCTACGGCAGATTCTGATTTTTAGAAATATCAGCCCCGGAGAATTTCCTCCGGGCTCCCATGGGGCCGTACTGGTTTCGACGGGGGTAGTGAGGCTGGAATAGCGGGTCGTGGTGCCTGGCCACGATAAAACGGGCAATTTCTTAAATTTAACTGACAACAATACTGTTGCTCTGGCTGCCTAATTAGGCGCCCATCCTCCCCGGAAGGTCCACGAGCCGGGCTAGGGTGTGATTTGAGTGGAGACCGTGCGTGTGCTAAGCTTTGCGTACACCATGAATCATGAAGCTACCAAGTCCCATAGGGTGTTTGTTCCCGCTGGGGCGAGGGAATGTAAATAACAAACTGCACCCGGAGAAGTTCTTTCCAAGTTGCTTTCGGACAGGGGTTCGATTCCCCTCGGCTCCACCAGAAATCCACCGTAATTTTGATAGGATTACGGTGGATTTTTCTTATTTATTCCCTATCCTGTAATAATCTTACAAAATAGCAAGTTCTTCCGGAGGTGTTATCTATCAAAACATTTTTTGAATCGGTGCGAAAGCCGCAGCGGAATGTTCCTCTGAGCGGGCTGATTTCCACAACGGTGGGAATCATTCTCTTTGGCTTTTTTCTGGGCGTTTTGCAGAAATGGCTGGACGGTACAGCTTCCAATCATCTCCCAGAAATTGTGCAGCGGCTGGATTTTCGTAATTATTTCGGGCGGCTGGCAATCTGGATGCTGCTGGGCACCATTCTCTCTGTCTACTCCCCCTCCCCGCTTTGGGCTGCCATCAATACCTTTTGCTTTTTCATCAGTATGTTGGCGGGATACTATCTCTACTGCAATTATGTGCTGGGTTTCCTGCCCAGGCGCTATATGCAGATGTGGATTGTGATTTCCTTTTTTGCCTTCTTTATGGCATACGTGTGCTGGTACGCAAAGGGGAATGGAATCGTGGCAGTTTTCCTGTCCAGCCTCATCCTTGGCTGCCTGCTGGCCCAGGCTGTAAATCTTGGGCGTGGCAGGGTTTACGTCTACCACTTCCTGGAGGTACTGACATGGCTTGCCGGTGTAATTCTCCTGAGAAGAAGCCCCGGGGAGTTTGCCGCTGAAATGGGATTGTCCATTGTGGTTGCATTTTTGTATCAGTGCACTCTGCCCCATTGGGGCTGAGCACAAATGGACACCGGTTTCATGGGGAAGCGTCTTTCAATTTCCAATCCAATAAACAAAGAAAAAGGAGCGGCTCATTTGAAAACTGCCCCTTTTCGCCCTTTGTTATAGGAAATATTCATACAGCACGAAATCCGTCCACCCCAGGTTGGTAGACTGCCAGCGGGCGGTACCCACTTCCGCAAAGCCCATGGAGCGGTATAGCTTTTGCGCCGGGAGATTGCAGGAAAGGGCATCCAACCGGACGGCCTTCTTTCCCATTTTTCTGGCTTTTTGAATGGCTGCCCTCACTGCCCAGTGGGCAATTCCCTGCCCCTGCAATCCAGGGTTGACCCCCAGCATATGAACCGTGGCAACCTGGTCCTCCTCCAGCGCTGCGCCCCAGGGGTTGTCCCAGGCATAATTCTCCTCCTGATAGGGCAGCAGCACCAGCGCCGCAAGAATCGCACCGCCCTGCTCCATATAATAGAGGTCGCCATTGTCAATGTGTTCCCTCAGCAGCGCATCCGTGGGATAAACCCCATATTCCCAGGGGCAGTTTTCCTTCATGCCGGGAGTTTTCTCAATTAGATTCCTATAAAATCCTTGCAGCCGCAGGAAGTCCTGCTCCCCTGCCTGAAAAAGCTCCATATGGTTTCCTCTTTTCTGAATTCATATTGCCTTAAAAAATCCTCCCGGAAGGAAGCCCGGGAGGATTTTCATATTACCGGAGAAAAATCAGATGTTCAGCAGGTCGCTGTAAATCTTCAAAGCGCCGTCGGTTTCATGGGCTAGAACCTTCTTGGCCAGAACCTTGCCCAGCTGCACACCTGTCTCTTATACACATCTCCGAGCCCACGAGACCGAGGCTGATCTCGT
>UROL01000077.1 GCA_900549495.1 uncultured Eubacteriales bacterium
CGGTCTCGTGGGCTCGGAGATGTGTATAAGAGACAGGTATACGATGAATATACTATTTTGCAGGAATCCGGCATCAAGAAGGGCGACAGTCTGCTTACCTTTGGCCGCACGAAGGCCTCGGGCAAGATCATTGCCAACCTTCCCTATGTAAAAAGTGCCAGGATTGGAATAAAATTGCCGGATACGGTTATTATTGAGATAGAGGAAGCCCCTGTCTCCTACTCTATCCAGGACCAGGACGGCGTATGGTGGCTCATCAATTCCGATGGACGTGTGGTGGAGCAGACCAACGCCCAGACCGCCCGCACCAAGACCCAGGTGCTGGGTGTCACCCTGTATCAGCCCCAGGTGGGGGAGCTGGGCATAGCCACCGAGACAGCACCTACGGAGACGGATGCCTCCGGCGACCCGGTGCAGGCCCTGATTTCCGGCGCACAGCGGCTGAGTGCGGCTCTGACGATTTTGCAGGAGCTGGAGCTCAACGACATTGTGGGCGATGCAGCCAGCGTGGATGTGAGCCAGCTTCAGGATATCATTCTGTGGTACGGCACCCAGTACCAGGTGAACCTGGGAACCATCGACAGAATTGCTCTGAAGATTACCTACATGAAGAACGCCATTATGCAGATGAGCGATTACCAGACCGGCGTTCTGGACATCAGTTTTACCACCTGGACGGATCAGGTGGGCTATACACCCTTCAGTTAATGGGAATATTTTGACGAAAAAATGAGATTTCCTATTGACGGAGCCGCAATTTCACGCTAGAATAGAAAAGAATTAGGTGAAGTTACCACGGCAGATTTGGCTGCAATGTGTACACGATACATAGGAGGAAGTATATATGTCCGAAAGTTTACAGGAGCGTGTTGTCAAAATCAAGGTGATTGGTGTTGGCGGCGCTGGCAACAATGTTATCAATCGCATGATTGAGTCCGGGGTGGACGGCGTGGAGTTCATTGCGGTGAATACCGATAAGCAGGACCTGAACAAGTCCGTCTGCAAGAACAAGATTCAAATCGGCGAAAAGCTGACCAACGGTATGGGCGCCGGCTCCAAGCCCGAAATCGGCAAGAAGTCCGCCGAGGAAAGCCGTGCTGCCATTGCCAAGATTCTGGAGGGCACCGACATGGTGTTCATTACCGCCGGTATGGGCGGCGGCACCGGCACCGGCGCAGCTCCCATTGTGGCGGATTTGGCCCACGAGGCCGGCATCCTTACGGTGGGTGTTGTTACCAAGCCCTTCAAGTTCGAGGGCGCCAACCGGATGCGTCAGGCAGAGCAGGGCATCGCCGATTTGAGCGAGAAGGTGGATTCCCTGATTATCATCCCCAACGATCGCCTGAAATACGTCACCGACCAGAAAATTACCTTTGCCAACGCCTTCGGTATTGCGGATGATGTGCTCAAGCAGGCAGTTACCTCCATTTCCGAGTTGGTGGGCTTCTCCGAGAACGTGATGATTAACCTGGACTTTGCAGACGTGTCCGCTGTGATGAAGGCGGCGGGCCGTGCACATATGGGCGTGGGCATTGCTTCCGGCCGGGAGAAGGCCGAGCAGGCAGCCACTGCCGCTGTTTCCAGCCCCCTGCTGGAGACCTCCATCAACGGTGCCACCGGTGTACTGATTAACATCACCGGCTCCTCCGAGATGACCTTGGATGACGTAGAGACTGCCGCCGGAATTGTCCAGGAGGCCGCCAATGCCAATGCCAATATCATCTTCGGCGCCACCTGCTCCGATGCCTTCCAGGATGAGATGCGGGTGACGGTGATTGCCACCGGCTTTGATGGCAGTGCGTTCGTTCTGGGCCGCAAGGATACCGCCGCCGCTGCCAGCCCCATCGACGATATTGATACTCCTGTGGGTGCCGCTGCAAAGCCCACCAAGCCCACGGATATCGGCGACATCGACGAAATTTTCAGCATCTTTAAGCGCAACAATTAAGTTTTTTCCGGGATGCTGTCTCGCATGGGTGGGGCAGCATCCTTTTTCAGTTTTCCCTGGGAATGTGCCGATACATTAGCGCCCTGCCCATTGACATTCCCTCTGGGAAGGGGGAATTCTGAAAAAATGGAGCGTCTCATTGGAAACCCCATAAAAATATTTCATTTGGATGACAGTCTATGGATTCTTACAAAGCCTTGGCTTCCAGCTACGACCGCTTGACCAGCGATGTCCATTATAAGGATGCAGTGGATTTTTATTTTGAGATTATGCGCCGGGAGGGGGTAACGCCCCGCACGGCTGCCGACCTGGCCTGCGGTACAGGCTCGGTGACGGCGCTGCTGGCCCAAAGGGGGCTGCCGGTAATCGGAGTAGACCTGTCCCAGGATATGCTCACCCAGGCCCAGCAAAAGCTCCAGGGGGCACAGCCCCAGCCGGTATTCCTCCACCAGGATTTGGCCCGGCTGTATCTGCCCCGGGGGGTGGACTTGGCAGTGTGCGCTCTGGACAGCCTGGATTACATCACGAGCCCCCAGCGCTGCCGCAGTGCCATCCGCCGGGTGTACAAGGCCCTGAACCCCGGGGGCATTTTTATCTTCGATGTAAATACCCCGGAAAAGCTCCGTGCCATGGATGGTCAGGTGTTCCTGGACGAAGACGACGACGTATATTGCGTCTGGCGGGGAGATTTTGACGAGGATACCAACATCCTTTCCTATGGCATGGATTTGTTCCAGCGGCAGGGGAGCGTTTGGCATCGGTCTTTTGAAGAGCATCGGGAATATGCCTACACCCAGGCCCAGCTGACGGTCTATCTGAAGGATGCAGGCTTTACCCACATTCGTGTATATGGCGACAGAATCTTCGATGCACCCAGAGCGGGGGAGCAGCGGATTTTCTTCAGCGCCAGGAAGGGAAGAATACAATGAACGATTATCTTGTCCGTGGCATGAGCATGGATGGCTTTGTCAAGGTGGTGGCCATCCGCTCTACAGAGCTGGTGCGCCGTGCTGCCCAGATTCATCATACTACCCCCAACGCCACTGCTGCCCTGGGACGGGCACTGACGGTGGCCTCTATGATGGGAAATATGCAGAAGGTGGAAAACGGCTCCATGACATTGCAAGTGCGGGGCGGCGGCCCCATCGGCACCATCACCGTGGTTTCCGATGCAGTTGGCAATGTCCGTGGCTGCGTCACAGAGCCCCGGGTGCCCCTGGTGGAGAAATACCCCGGCAAGCTGGATGTGGGCGCCACGGTGGGCACCGATGGCACTCTGACCGTAATCCGGGACTTGCAGATGAAGGAGCCCTATGTGGGCTCTGTCCAGCTGGTGTCCGGCGAGATTGCCGACGATATTACCGCCTACTTCGCCCAGAGCGAGCAGACACCTACGGCCTGCGCCTTGGGCGTGCTGGTGGATAGGGATTTGAGCGTCAAGGTGGCCGGGGGATATCTGGTTCAGCTTCTCCCCGGTGCACCGGAGGAGACGATTGACAAGGTGGAGCAGGGCATCCAGCGGGCCGGTGCCGTCACCCCCATGCTGGAGCAGGGGCTGACCCCGGAGGACATCCTGGGGCAGGTCTTCGGTGACCTGGGCGTGGTGTTCCTGGACACCGTGGAGGTCTGCTACAAGTGCTACTGTACCCGGGAGCGAGTGGAAAGCGCCCTGATCAGCCTGGGCAGAGAGGAGCTGGAGGAAATCCGGCAGGAGGGGAAGCCCTTCCCGGTGGAATGCCAGTTCTGCGACACCGTCTATCCGTTCACGCCGGAGGATATTGAGGCTCTGCTGCAAAAAATTTAGAAAACAGACTATATTGGTGGGAATTGCCAGGTTTTTCCTTATCGAAAATTTTCGAAAAAAATTGGAAAAATTGCTTGACAAAATGGGGTGTTCCGTGTATAATGAATCCCGTCGCTGAGGGGAACACGAAGCGACAACCCTTGGGAGCATAGCTCAGCTGGGAGAGCACATGCCTTACAAGCATGGGGTCACAGGTTCGAGCCCTGTTGTTCCCACCAACCACCTGGCCCGGTGGTGCAGTCGGTTAGCACGCCAGCCTGTCACGCTGGAGGTCGACGGTTCGAGTCCGTTCCGGGTCGCCATTTTCAATATTCTTCGCATCCGAGTGGAGTGCAAATTCCGCTCGATATGCCTTCGTAGCTCAGCAGGTAGAGCAGTGGACTGAAAATCCACGTGTCGTTGGTTCGACTCCGACCGAAGGCACCAGATGCGGGTGTAGCTCATCCGGTAGAGCGCCACCTTGCCAAGGTGGAGGTAGCGAGTTCGAGCCTCGTCACCCGCTCCAAAAAAATAAGGAACGCCCATCCTGCGTTCCTTATTTCATATGGTACCGTAGCCAAGTGGTAAGGCAAGGGTCTGCAAAACCCTCATTCCCCAGTTCAAATCTGGGCGGTACCTCCAAGTGTCCTGTACGATTCCTATTTCGTGCAGGACTTTTTCTTTTCGTTTTTGCGTGAAATTTAGGTTAAGCCCACAAAATTCCTGACAATTTCTTTCGCTTTACTTTTCTACACGATTATGGTATCATTGTGAGATATCCGAACAAGCGTTCATAAATGTGACAGTCCGTGACGCTTGGTGATACATAGCGCCAGAAAACAGATTAACAAATAAGTTAACAGATTAAGGCGCTGTTAATCTATCCGGATTAGGAGGTAGAATCATGCAACTACACTTCCCAATCCCTGGTCGGCGCAGCTTTATCAGGTGATTGATGTGCCAGCTGCTGGAAGTTATCGCGTAACGTTTAAGGCAAAAGCGTCTATGAATAGAGAAATCCGGTTGGCTCTGGAAAAAGATGGACAATCGCCTTTGATGGACGAAACTATGTCTGTGAGTGGTGATTGGACGAATTATTCCTATGATTTCACCGTGAGTTCTGCTGCTTCGGGCGTAAAGTTTGTTTTTATGCTGGGCAATGTTGGCACAACAGAAAACATGGCCCATATGATATCCATCGACGACATTTCCTTGTATAAAGTTTATTAAAAATTACCGGAGGGGATCAAGAATCCTCTCCGGTTTTTGTTCACTGATAGACCCGAATATAGTCTATTTCAAAGATGGCGGGAAATTGCGGGGTTATATTCTGCGCCGACTCCAGATCGAAAGACCCACCAATGGCGAGATTTACCAGAAGGTAAAATGGCTGGTCAAATGGGGCCGGGTATTTTATGCTCTGGTCTATTGAGTCCCACTGGTTTACTTTGGCGTAAGGGACGCCATCTATCAGCCAGGAAATGGAATCTGGTTCCCAGATCAGCTCGTAGATATGAAATTGATCGATCCCTTGCCCGTCCGGTAACTGAGCCTGGTTTTCTGTGTGGGTGTTCTGCGGACAGACACCTCCAAAGTGAATCGTGCCGAAAACGCTTTGGGGCAGCCGCCCTTTTGCTTCATAGATATCGATCTCTCCGGAGGCTGCCCAAGGGCCGTAGACGCTATTCTCCGGCAGCATCCAGACTGCTGGCCAAAGCCCGTTTCCAACAGAACATCTGGCACGGAACGCGACTCGCCCGTACTGAAAGGAAAATTTCCCATGGGTATCGATTCGGGCTGAGGTATATGGACAGCGGATCCCAAACTGTTCGGGTGCCTCCTCTTGGCGGGCGATGATTTTTAAGGTGCCGTCGCTGACCTCCAGATTATTCGCCGTGTAGTATTGCTGCTCCTGGTTTCCCCAGCCTGGCACAACAGGCTGCCCATCCGAAGATAACTGCCAGTTACCCACCCGACGATTCCAATTATGTTCATTCAGCGAACATCCGGGAAAGGTTTCTTCCCAAATGAGTGTTTCGTACATATGCCGCAGACCTCCTGATATTGCATGTGGCATTAGTGTAAATAATACAAAGGATAATGTCAACCAAATCCAAAAAATTGGGATATAATCCAAAATTGATGCGTTGTTTCTGATTGGCAGCTCTGCTATCATGTAGACAGAAGGAGGGGGAGCAACGTGAATCAGCAAAAAGCAGAGAAGAAGATGTCAAACTCCAGTCGATTCCAGCGAGGGATAAGAAGCCTCTGGAAACAGCGGGAACTGCAGGCGATGGTATGGCCCGGATTGATTTGGATGGCAGTTTTCAGCTATGTTCCGTTGGTGTTCCTGTACATTGCTTTTACGGACTACCGTATCAGTATGCCGCTGTTTGAGAACAATTTTGTCGGACTGAAGCACTTTGCGGCGTTTTTGTCGGATGACCGCTTTTGGCGCAGTGTGTACAACACGCTGGGAATGAGCGCGTTACGGATCACGCTGGGATTTTGCATTCCTATTTTCTTTGCGCTTATGCTCAATGAGATCAAGAATGCCAAGTTTAAGAGATTGGTTCAGACGCTGTCGTATATGCCGCATTTTATCTCCTGGGCAATTTTCGGCGGTATCCTGCTTACCTGGCTGTCCCAGTCCGGAATTATTAATCAGCTTATGATGGCTTTGGGCCTGCAGGACAAACCAATCCTGTATAACGGCGACCCAAAGAAGTTCTGGTGGATCGCGTTCCTCTCCGATACATTGAAAGAAATGGGATGGAGCGCCATTATTTATCTGGCTGCGATCTCGGGTATTGACCCGGGGCTGTACGAAGCGGCTGAATTGGACGGGGCCGGGCGCTGGAGCAAGATGTGGAATATCACCATCCAGTGTATCCGTCCGACCATTGCGCTGCTGTTCATTCTTGCCGTAAGCGGCTGCCTGACCAGCAATTTTGACCAGATCTTCTTCCTGAGCAATTCTGCCAACATGGCACGCAGCGAGACCATCGATCTCTATATTTACAATATGGGCATTGTGTCCGGTCGGTTCTCTTTTTCGACGGCCGTGCTGTTCTTCCGCAGTATCATTGCCTATGGCCTTCTCCGTCTGTGCAATTTCACCTCCGTGAAATTGACAGGAGAGAGTATCATTTAGGAGGGACAAAAAATGTGCAAGAAACTGCATTCTGTTACGGCATTCGATGTTATCCTGGCGATTATCATGGTGCTTATTTGCTTTGCCTGCGTGTATCCAATGTGGTATATTCTGGCGAATTCACTGGCAGCGCCGGAAATTGCGAACCGGGGGCCGGTTGCGTGGTGGCCAAAGGCTTTGAGCCTGGATGCCTATAAGGTTGTCTTTCAGAATGAATACATCCTCAGTGGTTTCAAAATCACAATTCTTCGTACTGTTGTTGCCACATTTACGCACGTCTTTTTCACCTCCATGGTCGCCTACGGCATGTCCCGGAAGGACCTGATCGGGAAAAAGCTCTACATGAAGATTGCAATGATCACCATGTTTTTTAACGGCGGGCTGATCCCCAACTTTATTCTGATGATCAAGCTCAAGCTGTACAACACATTCTGGGTGTATATCCTCCCCGGAATGTTTACATTCTACAACATGGTCATTTTCATGAGCTTCTTCCGTTCTATTCCGGAATCACTGATAGAGAGTGCCCGGTTGGATGGCGCATCGGAATTCACGGTTTATTGGAAAATTGTCATGCCAAATGCCAAGCCGGTCATTGCAACGATTGGACTGTTTACGGCGGTCTACCACTGGAACGATTATTACCAGGGCGTTGTTTATATACGGGATAAGACGTTGGAACCGTTGCAGACGATCCTCTACAAGCTTTTGGCGGAAACCAGTATGACGGCGCAGCAGCAGCAGGCAATGCTTGCGCTGGGCGGGACAACGACATCGGCTACCGTAAAGTACGCCGCAATGTTCGTGGGAGCATTGCCGATCCTGTGCCTGTACCCGTTTATCCAGAAGTACCTGGTAAAAGGCGTTATGCTTGGCGCAATCAAAGGGTAACCAAAGCGGCTGGAGCTGCTTAAAATATGAAACAAGGAGTGCGAACAATGAAAAAACTAGTCAGTGTCCTATTGGCGGCAATCATGATCTTCTCGCTTGCTGCCTGCGCAAAGGGAGGCGGAACGGAAACCACATCCGCAGCGCCTGCTCAGACAGAGGCCGCAAAGACCGAGAATACGGAAGCGGCAGAAACAACAGTCAGCGCAGATGCCCCCGCTTGGGAAAAGGATACCAGTCCCATCGATATGGAGTGGTTTGTAGGCGCGTCCTGGTATGGCTATACCTGGGGCGACAGCCTGTCCACCAAGCATATCACGGAGAAAACGGGCGTGAACATCAATATTGTTACGCCTACCGGAGATGTGTCTGAGGAGCTGAACCTGATGATGATCAGCGGAACGCTGCCGGATCTGATCTCTCTGGGGTCCTGGGAAACCTGCTACAATACGCTCTATGAGCAGGGTTATACTTATGCGCTGAATGAATTGGCTGACCAGTACGATCCTTACTTCTGGAAGGTTGTGGATGGCAGCGTTGTCGCATGGCATACCAAGTCCGATGGCAACCTCTACTGTGTTCCCAATGACGCCTACGGTGCCGAACAGATGGCCGAAACCGGCATGACGGCAGCCGTTCAGACATTCCTGGTGCGTAAGGACCTGTATGAAGATATGGGCAGCCCGGATATGTCCACGCCGGAGGGCTTCCTGAATACGCTTCGGACGTTGAAGAATGAGTACGCAACCTATAAGGGTGTGGATCTGTCTCTTATACACATCTCCGAGCCCACGAGACCGAGGCTGATCTC
>UROL01000078.1 GCA_900549495.1 uncultured Eubacteriales bacterium
GTCACTGACCACGGTGTCCATGCTGCCGCCGTAGCCGGGGAGCTGCTTGGCGGTCATGGGAAGCAGCTGCTTGGGGGGGCAGTCTTCCGGGTAGGCGCTGCCGCCAAAGGCATCGAAATAGGCTACCGTTCTGCCCCGCAGCCGGGGGCAGAAATCCTCCCATTGCAGCGCAAAATTGCATAGCTCTCCCACAACCAGCCCGGCCTGCAGCATACTGTCCAGCTGCATTCCCAGCTCTTCGGTTCTGGCTCTTGCCGCACGCTGCAAGCTGCTGTGGTCGCACAGAACCAGAATGCTGTCCTGGGCGATATAGTCCAGTGCGGTGGCAAATTCCGGGTATATCAGAGCCATATACCGGTCAGAAGCAGTATTGTTCAGGCCGTTCTCGTATTTTTCTAAATCCTTGGTAAGCGTTGCAATCAGGGGCTCATTCACATTCTTGTGCCGGCGCTGCCTGGAAATCAGGTTGCGTAAATCCTTGCACAGTCCCTCCAGCCCTCCTAAATGGCAGTGGGGCAGCGTTTCACATACAGGCAGGAGGGTGCAGCTGTCTGTGTTCTCGTCCCGGCGCTGGGTGTCGGGGTCGAAGAAACCCATGGTATCCAGCTCGTCGCCAAAGAACTCCGCCCGCACCGGCTTGTCGCTGGCGGGGGAGAAAATGTCCAGAATGCCGCCCCGGACGGCGAACTGGCCCACACCCTCTACCATACCGCACCGGCTATAGCCAGCAGTGACCAGGAATGCAATCAGACTATCCAGGGGATATTCCCTTCCCACCTCCAGATGGATGGCTGCCTTAGAAAGCACAGCAGGGGGGAGTGTCCTTTGGGAGGCAGCCTCCCAGGACATAATTTGCAGGGGAATCTGCCCCTGAGCCAGGGCATAGAGCTGCCGAAGCCGCTTTTGCTCCCAGGACCGAGAGACCACCGCAGCATCGTATAGTGTCAAATCCCGACTGGGAAGAATGGGCACCTCCTCGTGTAGGAAGCACTTTAGCTCCTCCTGCATCCTTCGTGCCGCCATGTCATCCTGGGTCAGAATGACAATGGGGCGCTTTGTATCCTGGCGCAATCCGGCAATCATGTGGGAGCGGTTGATTTGCCCCACACCGGTGACGGCAGCGGATTCGCCCCGGTTCAGCCCTTCCACCAGTGCAGCATACTCCGGGGAGGTTTTCAGCATCCATAAAACTTGGTCCATATTCACGCCTCAATAAAAAATGTGCTCCACGCAGCAAAGCGGAAAGTGGATGAAACCCCACTTTCCGTCTGCTTCGTATTCATTGAATTTACGGGTGACTCCCATTGAATTTATTGGCTGCCTCGCTGACACCCTTGACCACAATGGTCAGAGCAGCATCTGCGGCATTTTCCAATGCAAAGGATAAATCCTTCTCCTCTTTGGCACTAAAGGTGGAAAGCACCCAGGCGGCCAGGTCAAATTCGGGATTCGGCTTGGCGCCCACGCCAATTTTAACTCTGGGAAAATTTTGGCTTCCCAGCTCTCCGATGATGGATTTGATGCCATTGTGCCCACCGGCAGAGCCGTCCGGGCGAATGCGGAGCCGCCCCGGGGCCAGGGAAATGTCATCAAACATGACCACAATCCGCTCCGGCGGAATGCTGTAGTAGGCGCTGAGCTGAAGCACAGACCGACCGGACAGGTTCATAAAGGTCTGAGGCTTCAATAAAAACAGCTTACAGCCGTTGTAGACAGTCTGCCCATACAGCCCCTGAAATTTTGCCTTGTCAACTTTGCAGCCCAGCTTTTCCGCCAGCAAATCCATGGCCCGAAAGCCGGTATTGTGCCGGGTGCGCTCATATTCCCGGCCCGGATTTCCCAGGCCGACAATCAGCCAGCTCTCTTTGTCTGCGCCCAACACGGCTTAGAACAGGTCGGCGATGGAAGTGCCGCCGTGAATGTGCTCGATGGCCCGGGCAAATACAGGGGCCACATCCAGGAACTTGATTTTGTTGCTGGGGGTATTGCCAATCTGGGGGATGGTGTTCAGGAACACAATCTCCTCGATGGGGCTGTTTTCAATGCGCTCGTAGGAGGGGCCGGACAGCACACCATGGGTGGCACAGGCGAACACAGCCTTTGCTCCGCCCACCTCAACCAGGGCTCTGGCGGCATTGCACAGAGAGCCAGCGGTGTCTACCATGTCGTCGTACAGGATGCAGGTCTTGCCCCGAACATCACCAATGACGTTCATAACCTCGCACTCGTTGGCCTTCTGGCGGCGCTTGTCCACAATGGCCAGGCTCATGTGCACCTTCTGAGCGAAGGTGCGGGCCCGACTGACAGAGCCTACATCAGGGGAGACCACAACGAACTGAGAGTGGTCGTATATGTCTTCGGGGAACTTTCTCAGATAATAATCAACAAACGAGGGGTTGCCCAGCAGGTGGTCCAGAGGGATATCAAAGAAACCCTGAATCTGGGCGGCGTGCAGATCCATGGTCAGCACTCGGTCGGCACCGGAGGCGGTGATCATGTTTGCCACCAGCTTTGCAGAGATGGGGTCACGGCTTTTGGCCTTGCGATCCTGGCGGGCATAGCCAAAATAGGGGATGACGGCGGTGATTCGTCCGGCGGAGGCACGGCGGCAGGCGTCAGTCATTACCAGCAGCTCCATCAGGCGGTCGTTCACAGGCTTGCAGGTGGACTGCACCAAGAAGACGTCTGCTCCGCGAACGGTTTCGTTCAGGGAGACGGAAACCTCACCATCGGCGAAGGTCTTGACATCGGCCAGACCCATGGGAACGTTCAATGCACGGCAGATGGTTTCGGTGAACGTGGGATTGGAATTGCCAGAGAAAATCTTAATGTTATCTCCGTAAGCTGTCATCTGAAGAAATACCTCGCTTTTTTCTTTTTCTGCCCGCCGCATAGCGAAGGGCACTCGACAAAGCCATTATACCACTACCCGGCAAGAAAAAGCAATAAGGGCGGAAATAAAAATACCGCCGAAAAATGCACATATTTCTCCGCCTTCTTGTATAAACCGCCAATAGTGTAAAACCGAAAATCCGGCAACAGGGATTTTTTGCTTCCCTGGGGACGGCAAATACAGTACAATGGATTGCGTTTTCTGGCTGCAATTGGGGGATGCCATGTAGAAGGCTAGGGCCCAAAAACACCAATCTGTATTCTACACATAAAACGAAATTATGTTTGAGAAAATACTTGTAGAAATAAAGAAAGCATGTTATAATAACATGAGTGACTTTAGCATGGGAGAATCGCATTGATGAATGACAAGATTGTAATTCAGGGTGCCAGAGAAAACAACCTGAAAAATGTAAATTTGACCATCCCCCGGGATAAGCTGGTGGTTTTTACCGGCCTAAGCGGCTCCGGAAAATCCAGCCTTGCCTTTGATACCATCTATGCCGAGGGGCAGCGACGCTATGTGGAGAGCCTCAGCTCCTATGCCCGGCAGTTCCTGGGCCAGATGGATAAGCCGGATGTGGATTCCATCGACGGCCTGTCTCCTGCCATATCCATCGACCAGAAGACCACCTCCAAGAGTCCCCGCTCCACCGTGGGCACAGTGACGGAGATTTATGATTATCTTCGTCTGCTCTGGGCCAGAACAGGTGTACCCCATTGCCCCAAGTGCGGCAAGGAAATCCGGCGGCAGACCATCGACCAGATTGTGGATCGGGTGGAGGCCCTGGGGGAGGGAACCCGGTTTTTGATTCTGTCCCCGGTGGTTCGGGACAAAAAGGGAGAGCACCAGAAGGTGTTCGAGGATGCCCGGAAGCAGGGCTTTGCCCGGCTTCGCCTGGATGGCATCCAGTATGACTTGACCGAGGAATTGAAGCCGGAAAAGAACAAAAAGCACACCATTGAACTGATTGTGGATCGGCTGGTGCTGAAAGAGGGCATCCGCCGCCGCCTTACCGACTCCATCGAGACAGCCTGTGTCCATTCCGGCGGCCTGGTGACCATTTCCATTCCGGGACAGGAGGAGGAACTGAGCTTTTCCCAGAACTACGCCTGTGAGGACTGCGGCATCAGTATGCCGGAGCTGGAGCCCAGAATGTTCTCCTTCAACAATCCGGCAGGTGCTTGCCCCAACTGTACCGGCCTTGGCTTCCAGCTGATTGCAGACGAAGACCTGGTGATCCCGGACAAGGAGCGCTCCATTTTCGACGGCGCTATCCAGGCATCCGGCTGGCAGAATGCCCGGACGGATTCCATTTTTCGGATGTACTTTGAAGCATTGGCCCAGAAATATCACTTTTCTCTTACGGTTCCGGTTAAGGAGCTGCCCCGGGACGTGATGGATATCATCTTAAACGGCACCAAGGGAGAGAAGCTGCGCATGACCTATAACCGGGGCAACGGTATGGGCGTATTGGAGCAGCCCTTTGAGGGAATTTTGAATAATATTTCCCGCCGTTATAAAGAAACCCAGTCCGATGCCGCCCGGAAGGAGCTGGAGGAGTGTATGTCCACCGCTCCCTGCCCGGCCTGTCAGGGCAAGCGGCTGTCCGCCATTGCTCAGGCAGTGACGGTGGGTGGCATGGGCATCATGGACTTTTGCAGTATGAGTATCCGGCGGGAGCTGGATTTTATGAATAGCCTCCGGCTGGAGGGCAATATGGCTCTGGTAGCAGAGCAGATTGTCCGGGAGATTAAGTCCCGGCTGCAATTCCTTCTGGATGTGGGCCTTGGCTACCTGACATTGTCCCGGGCTGCCGGTACCCTATCCGGCGGAGAGAGCCAACGTATTCGTCTGGCTACGCAGATTGGTTCCTCTTTAATGGGGGTGCTGTATATCCTGGATGAGCCCTCCATCGGCCTACACCAGCGGGACAATGATAAGCTCCTGGCCACCTTGGAGCATCTCCGGGATTTGGGCAATACCCTGATTGTGGTGGAGCATGATGAGGATACCATGCGGGCAGCGGACTATCTAGTGGATGTGGGCCCCGGTGCCGGTAGCCACGGCGGTGAGATTGTGGCAGCGGGAACGCTGGCGGATATTATCGCTTGCCCCCGCTCCGTTACTGGGCAATACCTGTCCGGGGTGAAGAAAATCCCGGTTCCGGCCACCAGAAGACCCGGCAACGGAAAGAAGCTGATTGTCCGGGGAGCCCGGGAAAACAACCTGAAGGATTTGGATGTGGAGATTCCCTTGGGAACCTTTACCTGCGTCACCGGCGTATCCGGCTCCGGGAAATCCAGCCTGGTCAATGAGGTGCTGAATAAAACCCTGCTGGCCAAACTGAATCATGCCCGCACCCGCCCCGGCGCATGCCGCTGCATAGAGGGCCTGGAACACCTGGACAAGGTAATTGATATCGACCAGAGCCCCATCGGCAGAACCCCTCGCTCCAATCCGGCCACCTATACCGGCCTTTTCAATGACATTCGGGATTTGTTTGCTTCCACTGCCGATGCAAAGATGCGGGGCTATGGCCCGGGGCGGTTCAGCTTCAATGTGAAGGGCGGCCGCTGCGAGGCGTGCAGCGGTGATGGTCTAGTGAAAATTGAAATGCACTTCCTGGCGGATGTGTATGTCCCCTGCGAGGTGTGCCACGGCTCCCGCTATAACCGGGAGACTTTGGAGGTGCTGTATAAGGGCAAGAACATTGCCCAGGTTTTGGATATGACGGCGGAAGAGGCGGTGGACTTCTTTGAGAATCTACCCAAAATCCGCCGCAAAGCCCAAATGCTCCAGGAGGTGGGCCTTGGCTATGTGAAGCTGGGCCAGTCCAGCACCACCCTCTCCGGCGGCGAGGCCCAGCGGGTGAAGCTGGCAACGGAGCTGTCCCGGGTGTCCACTGGCCGCACCATTTATATCCTGGACGAGCCTACCACCGGTTTGCATGCTGCGGATGTTCACAAGCTGATTGAAGTACTCCAGCAGCTGGTGGATGCCGGAAATACGGTGCTGGTGATTGAGCACAACCTGGACGTTATCAAAACGGCGGACTATGTCATTGACCTGGGCCCGGAGGGCGGCGACGGCGGCGGAGACCTGGTAGCAGCCGGAACGCCGGAGGAGATTGCAGCCACAGAGGCCAGCTTCACCGGTGCATACCTGAAAAAATACCTGTAAAATAAAGTCTGCCGGATTGTTTTCCGGCAGACAGTGAAACCTAATAGAATTTGGGGGACAGGAATTCCGAAAGCTCAATCAGTGCGTGATCCTGCTCTCCGGCGTAATCAGCTATCATGGCTCTGGTGTGCAGCTCCTTCCCCCTTGTTGGAACGGAGGAGAAGGTTATGGTTACCCGGGTGCCGTGGCCCTGGGGGTGATCCACCAGAACGGCCCCCAGATGCTGTGCGGCAGTGTTGCGAATCAGCAGCATACCCAGACCAATGCCGTGGCGGGTGTCCTCAATGGTGGGCTCCCGCAAATAGCGGGAAAACAGTGTGGCCTGCTCCTGCCGGGACATGCCGTGGCCGTCATCCGTAATGGAAAACCGGAACTGCTTCCCATTTTGCCGCAGCGCCAGCTGGATAGTTCCGCCGGCGGGGGTGAACTTCAACGCATTGGAAATCATATTCAGCACAGCCCGCTCCATCAGCTGACGGTCCAGGCAGCATACCAGCGCCTCATCTGGCCCGGTGTAGGAGATGTGAATGCCCGTGGCATCGGAAAGCTGAATGGCCTTTTCGGCAATTTCCCGGAAGACGGCGCTGACATTCTGATTTTCCGGGCGGAAGGCAAGGCTGACTCCGGAGGCATCGGACATGTTCCCGATGATGCGAAGCAGCTGATATAGGCTCCGGTTCAGCGCCTGGGTGGCATCCTGGTCAGACAGCTTCTTGGCGGCCAGCATGGCTCCGGCCAAAGGCCCCCGCAGCTCCCGGGCAGCCAGCGCCAGCACCCGCAGCTCGTCGTTGTCAAATTGCTGGTCCAGGGTGAAAATGTCCTCATCTTTAACCCGAACCACCGAGGCACCAAAGCGCTGACCGTGAATGACTAGGGTGAGATAGAGCATTCCATCGGAAAATGCAGCGTAATCTGCACTCCCGGATTCCAGAAGGGGAGAGAGGGAAAGTCCTTCCCTTAGAAATAGCTTCTTGGCCGGTGGATTCAGCCGGGAAATCACCCCTGCCCTGACACCGAAGGTGGGCCGGGGAATCAAATCCAGAATTTCAAATTCCTCTGTTTGTTGTTCCATGGAGCTCCTCCTGACGAAGATAGGATGTGCAGAAGACGGGAAAACTTTCACGGTGAGTTTCGACCTTTCCCTCTGCTATTTTAACGGAAGTAGACAAAAATAGCAAGGGCCAACATTGCTATGTTGAGGTGAAAAAATGATGTCGGTACATGATGGACACAGAAAAAGACTCCGCCAGCGCTTTATGGACGAAGGGCTGGACCATTTTTCGGACATACAGGTGCTGGAGCTGCTGCTGTTTTATGCCATTGCCAGACAGGATACCAACCCCATTGCCCATCGGCTGCTGGATCATTTCGGTTCCCTGTCCCAGGTGCTGGAGGCACCGGTGGAGGAGCTGTGCAAGGTAGAGGGCGTGGGGGAGAACACGGCGGTGTATCTGCGTCTGGTGACCCAGGTGGGCCGATGGTACCAGAAGGACCGTGCCGCCAGGGTCAAAATGCTGCCCACATTGGAGAGCTGCGCCCAATATCTTCAACCCTATTTCTTTGGGCAGAGCGTGGAGACGGTGTATTTACTCTGCCTGGATGCCAAGTGCAAGCTCCTGTGCTGCCGTAAAATCGCCCAGGGGGATGTGAATTCCACAGACCTGTCCATCCGTAAAATTGTGGAGACGGCGCTGAGCGCCAACGCTTCCAGCGTTCTTCTGGCCCATAACCATCCCGGTGGCATGGCCATTCCTTCCTATGAGGACATCCACACCACCCAGAATGTGGCGGCTGCCCTTCGGGCGGTGGATGTGAATTTTGTGGATCATTTGGTAATCTGTGACGACGATTATGTTTCTTTGATGCAGTCCGGCTATCTGAAAGCCGGGGCGGAGGGATAGAATGGATAAATTCAAATTGGTTTCGGAATACCGGCCCTCCGGCGACCAGCCGGAGGCAATCCAGGGCTTGGCCAGGGGCGTTGACCTGGGCCTGCGGGAGCAGACTTTGCTGGGCGTTACAGGCTCCGGCAAAACCTTCACTATGGCGTCGGTTATTGCAAAGCTGAACCGGCCCACCCTGGTGCTGGCCCATAACAAGACCCTGGCTGCCCAGCTCTGCTCGGAGTTCCGGGAGTTCTTCCCGGAAAATGCGGTGGAGTATTTTATTTCCTATTACGACTACTACCAGCCGGAGGCCTATATTGCCCATACGGATACCTATATCGAGAAGGATGCCTCCATCAACGAAGAAATCGACCGCCTGCGCCACTCCGCTACTGCTGCACTGTTTGAGCGCCGGGATGTAATTGTGGTGGCCTCCGTTAGCTGCCTGTACGGCCTGGGGGATCCCATTGACTATAAGCTGTCTCTTATACACATCTGACGCTGCCGAC
>UROL01000079.1 GCA_900549495.1 uncultured Eubacteriales bacterium
CACCGAGCCCCCCACGGAGCCGCCGGAGCCGGAGCACGTGGTTTCCCGGGCTACCATCGGCGCCACCGGTGACCTGCTGATGCATATGCCGGTAATTGACACGGCACGGCAGTCCGACGGAAGCTACAATTTTGACTATATTTTCCGGTATCTGCGGGAATACACGAATGCCGCTGACTTTGCCGTTGCCAACCTGGAAACCACCCTGGCCGGTGCCGCCAGAGGCTACAGCGGCTACCCCAACTTTAACTGCCCCGATGAAATTGTGGACGGTGCCCGCAACGGCGGCTTTGATATGCTGCTCACCGGCAACAACCATAGCTATGACACCGGGGAAAGCGGCTTCTTCCGTACCATTGAAACTGTCCGCAGCAAGGGCGTTCAAACTCTGGGCACCATGCTAAATGGTGACGAGCCGAAATATGTGATTCAAGACATCAACGGCATCCAGGTGGGTATGCTCAGCTACACCTACCAGGGCAGACCGGAAAACGGCTATGCCAACCGGGTCTACCTCAATGGTCTGCTGCTCCACCAGGGGGCCGAGGAGGTGGTAAACACCTTCATCCCCAATAACCCGGAGCCCTTCTATGCCGAGGTGGAAAGCTATATCCAGCAGATGCGCAGCGAGGGTGCTGAGGCGCTGGTCATCTTCCTGCACTGGGGCGTGGAGTACACCACCACCCCGGTGGCCCACCAGACCCAGATTGCCCAGAAGCTATGCGACCTGGGCATTGACGTGATTGTGGGCGGCCATCCCCATGTGGTGGAGCCGGTGGCGCTGCTGAGCAGCAGCGTGGACCCGGACCACAAAACCGTGTGCCTGTACTCCATGGGCAACGCCGTTTCCAACCAGCGGGCAAACGTGATGAAGAGCCAGCCCAACGGCTACACCGAGGACGGCGTATGGTTTACCATGACCTTCTGCAAATACTCCGACGGAACGGTTTATCTGGAAGACGTGAACCTGATTCCCACCTGGGTGTTTCTTCGCACCACCAACGGAAGGCGCTATGACATTCTGCCCCTGGACAGCGCCACCCGGGATCAGTGGGCGCAGCTTTATGACCTACAGGAGGTCACCGTCAGTGCCGCCCAGCGCTCCTATGACCGCACCATGGGCATTGTGGGGCAGGGTCTGGCAGAATCCAGGCAGTACCTGGCCAGCGCCCAGGAGCAGCGGGATGCCAACTACCTGGCAGCCCTGACGGAAATGCTCTACGGCAATCAAGCCGCATAATAAAATCCCCCGATGAATGGATTTTCTCCAATCATCGGGGGATTTTCTGCGAACTTTAGGCTTCTTCCTGCTCTGCCAGATGCTTGGCAAGCTGCTGGGTCACCGCTGCACAGCGGTGGGCGGCGATGGATTCAAAGGTGGGGTAGTCCATCTCGGCGGAGTTGTCCGCCTTGTCGGAAATGGCACGAAGAATCACAAAGGGAATCCGGTTGCGATAGGCCGTCTGGGCAATGGCAGCCCCCTCCATCTCGGTGCACAGGGCGCTGGTGACGGAGACAATCCGCTCCTTCACTTCCCTGCTGGCAACGAACTGGTCGCCGCTGGCAACTCTGCCAATCCTGGTGTGACCGGGGTTGACCCCCTCTGCCGCCGCAAAGGCATAGGCCATCAGGCTGTCGTCCGCCGGAAAACTGGTTACATCCATCTGGGGCACCTTGCCCATGGGATAGCCAAAGGCGGTGGCATCCATGTCATGATACATGGCATCCCGGCTGACCACCATATCCCCAATGTCCAGGTCATTGCACAAAGAGCCGGCAATGCCGGTGTTTACCAGGTGGGTCACCTCAAACAGGTCACACAGGATCTGGGTGCACAGCGCCGCATTGACCTTGCCGATGCCGCACTGCACCACCGTCACCGGCAGTCCTTCCAGAATACCGTCATGGAAGACGCTGCCCGCAATCTCCTTTTCCGTCTTATTTTCCATCAGGTGCAGCAGGGTTTCAATTTCCTCCTGCATGGCACCGATGATTCCTAGCTTTGTCATCGAATCTCTCCTGTCATTTGATACTTTGCAAACCATCGTACAGTTCATTAAAGGATTTTTTCCCCTTGCAGCGGCCAAAGGACAGCTCCCGGTTGTCGCCGAACTCCAAAAGGAAGCACTTCGTCAGCTCCTCCACCGTCTGCTCCAGGGTGGTGAAAAATTGCTGGTAGGCAAAATTGCTGGCCGGGCTGCCCTCCTCGAAGGCGTTAATAATCAACGATTCCGTTACCTGATCCAGGGGGTACATTTTCAGGTGCATCAGCTCGTGACAAATGACCTCCTCCAGATTCTCCTGCTTGGGGTTGGCGGCATTCAGCAGAAACACTGCCTTTTTATCCTCGCAGTCAATCTTAAAATCCCCGGTCTTTCGCCAGGTTGGGTCTTCCACAAATTCCAGCTTCACATCCCAATCCGGGACGATTCTCAGCTTCCGGCAATATCTTTCAAAAATCGCTGTCAATTCCGATTTGTCCATATTGCTCCTCCCGCCAAATTTCCAAAATCACGGCTGTCCAGCTATTTCTTCCAGGAAGAACAGCCCCTCTGTTACGTTGACAAATATTGCGCTTTCCTTCAAAGCGTATTGCTTGCCCTTGTAAAATACGGTGTCGTTGTTGGCTGCAACCACCATATCCGCCCCTTCTTTCAGGTGGTAGATATAGGTGACCAGCGGCTCGGTCGTATCCTGGGATTTTTGGAGCACATCGTATTTGAGCAGATTCAGCATTTTAATGCACCGCTGCACGTCCTCTATATCCGACAGCTCTTTCTCCTCCGGCGACAGGGACGGGTAGGCAACGGTGACCGATGCCACCTTGTCGTCCAGGGGCAGGAACACCAGCCAACAGCCGTCCATGGCAATCTTGATGCCCGTGGTAAGAATCATGCAAGCCGCAACGCCCAAAAGGAATCGCAGAGCTTCTTTCAGTGCCTTTTTCATGGGATGCCTTTCCGAATGTCCACTTTTCTGCCCCAATGTACACTTTTTAGTTTTCAATGTCTACTTTTGGAGTTCTCACTCCGGGTAAATCAGTCTGTCAGGGGTAATATTTTCCAGCATGGCTACATAGCGTCTGCCCCAGAAATTTGCCATATTCAGGTTCATATCCAGGTAGTTGCCGCAGTCCTTGGGGGATGCACCGGGCACTTCGCCCCGGTAGTCCCGGATGAAGCGGAAGCAGTCCAGCACCAGGGGCAGCACATCCCGGGAGCTATAGTCCCCTGCCAGCAGCAGATAGAAGCCGGTGCGGCAGCCCATGGGGCCAAAGTACAGCACTTTTGTTTTCCACTGAGGCTGGTTTCGCAGATAGGTGGCAGCCAGATGCTCCATGGTGTGCACCTCGGCGGTGTTCATCACCGGCTCCTCGTTGGGGCTGGTCAGGCGCAGGTCAAAGGTGGTGACGGTTTCCTCGCCCACCCTATCCTTCCGGGAGACATAAAGGCCGGGCTGCAATTTCAGATGGTCAATGGTAAAGCTGGTGATTTTTTCCATATAAATTCCTCTCCGTAACATCTATAGGATAGATGATACCATGTTTTTTCCCGCTTTTCAAGGCGCATTCCCGGAAAAGCAGGACGATTGCATGAGTTAGCAATTTGTAAATGATGTTCTAAGAGTCACCGTTTTAGCGACTTGCTGGCACGAAGTGCCCTTGCCTCCCCTGGAAGGGTGTTGCAGAGCGCAGCGAATCTTTCAAAATTATGATTGTCGTGGCAGCGTCATTAAAAACTTGACTTTTCCACAGGCAAGGGATATTATCTGTTGAAAAAGGAGGGATTTTCTGTGAATGCACCCATTGATATTTCCGGCATCACCCTGCGCACCCCCCGGCTGCTGCTCCGCCCCTGGCAGGAAAGTGACCTGGACGACTTTTACGAATACGCCAGTGTGGATGGCGTGGGGCAAATGGCCGGTTGGCTGCCCCACAAGGACAAGGAAGAATCTTCCCGGATTCTGAAAATGTTTATGGAAGAAAAGAAAACCCTCGCCCTGGAATTTGAGGGAAAGGTCATCGGCTCCATTGGCATCGAACGATACGACGAGGAAAAGCTGCCGGAGATGGCGTCCCTGCGCTGCCGGGAAATCGGCTATGTTCTCTCCAAAGATTATTGGGGACGGGGGCTGATGCCGGAGGCCGTCCAGGCTGTGATGGCTTACCTCTTTGAAACCGTCCGGCTGGATGCCATTTTGTGCGGTCACTTCCGCCGGAACAGCCAGTCCGCCCGGGTGCAGCAGAAGTGCGGCTTCCACTTTTTGAAGGAAGTCCCCTACACCACCCGCTACGGCACGGTGGAGGATTCCGTCCGAAACGTCATTTATCGTCAGGAGTGGGAGGTGCGCCAGCTGTGACCATTGCAGAAATGCCTCTGACCGGAGAAACCGAGCAAACCCTGCTGCGCCTGTCCGCCGCCTGGGCAGCGGAAAACAGCTGCCGGGGCTATTGCGCCAACGGCCATGCCGACCTGGAGGGCAACCGGTTCTTCCTGGCCTTCCATGGGGATGAACCCATTGGGTATCTGTTCGGCCATGTGACCAACGCAACCCAAAGCTCCACTGTGATGGCAGAGAATACCCCATTTTTTGAGGTGGAGGAGCTGTATGTGGTTCCGGAAATGCGCTCCCACGGGGTTGGCCGCACCCTGTTCCGGTATGCGGAAGCAGCCATCCGGGGTGGTGCGGATTTTATGGTGCTGTCCACCGCCACCCGCAACTGGAAAGCCATCCTGCACTTTTATATTGAGGAGCTGGGGATGGAATTTTGGAACGCCCGGCTGTTTAAGAAAATCTAAGGTTGACGAACAAACCCCTCCGGTTTCGCTGACGCTCAACCACCTTTATACAGTGGAATGATTGCCCCCGGCAATCATAATTTTGAAAGATTCGCTGCGCTCTGCAACACCCTTCCAGGGGAGGCAGGGGCACTTCGTTCCAGTGGGTCGCTAAGATGGCAACACTTACAACATTATTTACAAATTGTTTACTCATGCGATTGTCGTGCCGGAAAAAGCCGCAGCGGAACCCGGTAGGCTCCGCTGCTTTTCGGTATTGGATTTTATGCGCTATCCCCGCTATACAAGTTCCGCCAGAACGGACAGCAGAATGCAGGTGGTGATGCCCGCCACGGTCAGCGCAAAGCTGCTCACCGCCCCGGCCAGCTGGCTCATCTGCACCGCCCGGGAGGTACCGACCACATGGGAAGAGGTGCCGAAGGCCACCCCCTGGGCCACCGGGCTGCCCAGGCGGAACAGCTTGCAGCAGGCAGGGCCGATGACGCTGCCCACAATACCGGTGACGATGATGGCTGCGGTGGTGATGGCGGCAATGCCGCCGATTTCGGCGCTGAGGGGTGCGCCAATGGCAGTGGTCACACTTTTGGGAAGCAGCGACAATGTCAGCGCTCTGTCCAGACGGAGCACCCGGCAAAGCAGCCAGATGGTGCCAATGCCGGTTACGGTTCCCGCCAACGTGCCCGCCACCAGCGATGCCATGTGCTGCTTCAAATTCCGGAACTGCTCGTAAAAGGACACCGCCAGGCAGATGGTTGCCGGGGTCAGCAGGAAATTCAGCATCCGGCAACCGGACTGATAAATCTCATTGGGTACATCCAGCAGCTTCAGCACCCCGATGACGGCCAAAGCCGAAAGAAGAATGGGGTTCAGAATTGCCAGTTTCCACCGCCCCTGGAGGCGGCTTGCCAACGCAAAGGCCACCAGGGTCAGGGCCACGGCGAAAAAGCTGCTGCCGGTCACAAACTCAGTCATGGCCTTCCCCCCTTTTTTCTGTCCACCAGCCACTGGGTCACCCGTCCGGAAACGCCGAACACCAGAACCGTACTGACCAGCAGCACCAGCAGCAGGGGCAGCAGACTGCCACGGAGCTGCTCCCAGCAATCCATCAGATTCACCGTGGGGGCCACAAACAGAACCGGAAGGCAGCCGGCCAAAAAGCCGCTGCAATCCTTCACCTGCTCCAGCCTGACAATTTTCAGCGCCAGTGCCCCAAACAGCAGCACCATGCCATAAATCGAAGCCGGAATGGGATAGGGAATCCAGTAGCGGCACAGCTCCCCCAGCAGGGAAAACACCATAACGATACAAAACTGTTTCAGATATTTCAATTTTCTCTCCTCACAGGCTGTTGCCTCCGCCGGACTGCTGCGCCAGCACCAGCTTTAGGGCCTCTTGGATGGCTGCCTGGCGCACCGCCTCCCGGTCACCTGCGAAGCGGAAATGCCGGGAGAAGTTTTTACGGTCATCGCAATAGCCGATGTACACCGTCCCCACCGGGTTTCCAAATTCATCCCCGCCGGGTCCGGCCAGGCCGGTGACGGACACGGCCACATCCCCTTGCAGCGCCTGTCTTGCGCCCCTTGCCATGGCCTCTGCCACCGGGGCGCTGACTGCGCCCAGGGTTTCCAGCAGGGCCTTGTCAACCCCCAAAAGGTGGTGCTTGACCCAGTTGGTATAGCTGATGATGCCGCCCTTATAGACACTGGAGCTGCCGGGCACCGCTGTCAGCGCTGCCCCGATGCCGCCGCCGGTGCAGCTTTCCGCCGTCACCAGGGTCTTGCCCTGTAGAGCGGCAAGAACCTCACAGCATAGCGTCATCATGGTAGGCTACCTTGATTTTTTCCACCCCTGCCAGAGCCCGGGCAATCAGCTCCTGCCGGTTCAGGTTCCGCTCGGCGTACTCCACCTGGCCCAGGGTGGGCTTGGTCTTGGGATGCTTGGGGGTGAAGACGGTGCAGCAGTCCTCATAGGGCAAAATGGAGGTGTCCATGGTGCCAATGCGCCGGGCGATGGTGACAATCTCCTCCTTATCCATGCCCACCAGAGGCATGAACACCGGAATATCCACCACGGCCCCGGTAACCGCCATGGCCTCCATGGTCTGGGAGGCCACCTGGCCCAGATTTTCACCGGTGACCAGTGCGCCGCAGCCATCCTGCTTGGCAATGGCGGCGGAAATTTCCATCATAAACCGGCGCATAATCAGGGTAAAGAACTCCTCGGGGCAGTTGTCCCGAATGGCCTCCTGAATCTCGGTGAAGGGCACCACATTCACGGTCATCTTGCCGGAATACCGGGTGACCAGCCGGGCCAGCTCCAGCACCTTGTCCTTGGCCAGCTGAGACGTATAGGGATAGGAGAAGAAGTGCACCGACTCCACCTCTACCCCCCGCTTGGCAATCATATAGGCCGCCACCGGAGAGTCGATGCCACCGGAGAGCAGGCACATGGCTCTGCCGCCCACACCGGTGGGCAGGCCACCGGCTCCGGGCACTGCCGGGCCATGGACATAGGCAGCAAGGTCCCGCACCTCCACATACACTGTGTATTCCGGATGGTGCACGTCCACCAGGCAATCCGGGTGGGCTTCTGCCAGACGTCCACCAATCTCCTGGGAAATGGCAATGGAATTCAGGGGGAACTGCTTATCGGAGCGCTTGGACTCCACCTTGAAGGATTTTGCACAGTCCAAATCCTCCCCAAGGTAGGCTTCGCAAGCGGCAAAGATGGCATCCAGATTCTTCTCGCAGGGGCGGCAGCGGCACAGGGACACTACGCCGAAGATGCTGCGGCAAGCCTCCCATGCTCCCTCCACATCCGCCTGGTCGTCCTGAGGCTCCACATAGACGGTGGACTGCATGATATACACATCAAAATTTCCGTAGGCCTTCATCCTCCGCCGGACATTCTGGCGCAGACGGCTCTCAAACTGGCGCTTGTTGCCGCCCTTGAGGACGATTTCCCCCAGCTTCATCAAAAAAATTTCGTTCATGGATTTTTCCTTTCCCCATTTCAGGTTGAATAAGAACATTATAATGGTTTTGTCGCATTTTGCAAGGGAGAATATTCTTCCCTGGCCTGTCTGGTTTTTCCAGGGGAGAATATGCAGTTTTGCACAATAAGGGATTGTATTTTGTGGGCAAATCAGTTAAAATTGAAATGAAAAAGAGAAAAGGGGTGGACGGATGATTTGCAGCGTTCGAACCATGTGCATTCACGGCATCCGGGGCAGCATTGTCACGGCGGAGGCCTATATCTCCAATGGGCTGCCCGGCTTTGACATTGTGGGGCTGCCGGATACCGCCGTGAAGGAAGCCCGGGAGCGGGTGCGGGCCGCCGCCAAAAGCAGCGGCGTAATCTTTCCAACAGGACGCATCACCGTGAATCTGGCGCCGGCCAGTCTGAAAAAGAGCGGCGCTCACTTTGATTTGCCCATTCTTTTGGCCATTCTGGCGGCCTACGGACAGGTACGCAAACCCAAGCCGGACTGTGCCTTCCTGGGAGCTGTCTCTTATACACATCTGACGCTGCCGACGAATAGCCTTG
>UROL01000080.1 GCA_900549495.1 uncultured Eubacteriales bacterium
ACAAGGCTATTCGTCGGCAGCGTCAGATGTGTATAAGAGACAGGTACACGCATATTCGGCCTCCTTTCCCCAGATTATACCATGGGCAGAGGAGAAATGCAAAGAAAAGAGGATGCTTTATGAGCCATTATGATTTCTTCCAGAACAAGGAGTGCGAATATTATCCCTGCCATCCCGGTGCCGACCCGGAAACCTTCAGCTGCCTGTTTTGCTATTGCCCCCTATATGCCCTGGGCGACCAGTGCGGCGGCAATTTCCGCTATAATGCCAAGGGAATCAAAGATTGCACTTATTGCCTGCGTCCCCACCAGCGGGAAAACTACCGTGACATCACCGCAAAGCTCCGGGAAGTTATTGAGATGGCCAAAAAGAAACCGGAAAATCCTTGATTTTTCCGGAAAATGCTGATATAATACCCTTGCTTTGCGGGAAGTCAGGGAAGATAATGAGGGGCAATACCCCACCTGCACCCCCTGCATCAGAGCCCCCTCCCAGGGGCTGAATTTCGCAATTTCATATCGTTCTTTTGTGCTTTCCTGCTTTTTCCAAGGCGGGAATGGCACTTAAGATATACGGAGAGGTATCGAAGTGGTCATAACGGGGCTGACTCGAAATCAGTTTGCGAGCAATCGCACATGGGTTCGAATCCCATCCTCTCCGCCAAATGGGGGCTGTTGCAAGTTTTTTGCAGCAGCTCCATTGTTCTGCTATCCGGTTGTGGGCGAAGGAAATGTAACCCCTATTGGGACTGCGGAAAAGATTTTTATAGAAAAAAGGCGGAAAGGTATTGACCTTCTACTTTGTATATGGTGTATAATCCCAGCTGTAAAGAGCCACATACATGGAGGTACGTTGCATTATGAATATCAAGGATGTAGAAAAAGCCACCGGAATTTCCAAGCAGAATATCCGATTCTATGAAAAAAGCGGATTGCTCCACCCGAAGCGCAATGAAGCGAATCAGTATCGGGAGTATACCGCCGAGGAGGTCAGAATTCTGAAGCTGGTGAAAATGCTTCGGATGCTGGATATGCCTGTTGAACAAATCAAGCTGGTGTTAAATAACCCGGAGGAACTGTATAATCTTCTGGGGCAGCAGACCAAGCTACTGGAGCAGAAGCTGGAGGAGACGAAATACGCCATAGGCATTTGCGAAAATCTGAGAAAATCCCATTGTACGGCGGAGAATGTGGATGTGGATTCCTACCTGGCGCAAATGGAGCAGAACCCAGGCGGCTTTTTTACCCGTTGGGTTTCCGATTACAAGAGCGTGAAGGAATACCAGCACAGCAAGACCTTCACCTTTACACCGGACAGGGAAGTGACCGACCAATATAGCTTCGCCAATGCCCTGTATGACTACGCCATGGAAAACAATCAGAAAATTATCATCACCAAAGAGGGGATGTACCCGGAATTTGTTCTGGATGGGGTGGAATACACGGCCGAGCGCAACTATACCGCCGTAAAGGGATTTCCGGTGGCAGTAATCCGATGCATCCGAAAGGATGGGGCAGGGGATGCCTCCTATCAGCATGGCAGAAAGAAATGGCTGCAACTGCTGCGGATATGCTGGCCGGCCATTTTGGAGGTTGCCTTTCTGGTCATCACCCGGGGTACCAACTCCCTACAGGGACTATTCTCCTCCACCGAAGGCATCCTGGCTTTGCTGGCCCTGACACTGGTGTGCGTGGCTATGTCCATCCGCAACTATCGCTACTACTGGAACATGCAGTGATGCATTGGACAAAAGCGGCCAGGGATTTTGGCGTGATGTCCTTTTCGGGATAAACTGCATTCTCCCCGCCTCCGGTTATGGAGGCGGGGAGAATTTTTAACGCCAGCGAAATGTGGCCATGCCGTAAATGTAGATAAATACAATGGCCAGGGGGAGAATATAGCGGAAAAATGGTTTCATCCAGCCCTTCACCTTGAGCCCAACCCCTATGTTTGCTTCCAGAAGGAAGTTGTCCCAGCCCCAGCCGAAGCCGTTGCAGCAGAACAGGGAGAGCACCAGGGAGCCAAGGGGCAGAATGTTGTTAGACACCAGAAAATCCCAGAAATCCAGCCAGGCACTGCCCGGCGCAAAGGGCTGGAAATGGAGAACGCTGTAGCCCAGGGCAGTGGTAAGGGCCAGGAGGAAAAGGGAAACACCGCAAATCAGGCTCCCTTTTTTCCGGGACCAGCCGGTAAGCTCCCGCACCATGGCGAGGATGTTCTCGCAAACTCCCAGAACAGTGGACAGCGCTGCAAAAATCATAAACAGAAAGAACAGCGTCCCCCAAATCCGGCCTCCGGGCATATTGCTGAATACCGCTGCCATGGTGTCAAACAGCAGGCTGGGGCCGGCAGTTACCTCCAAATGATAGGTGAAGCAGGCAGGAAAGAGGATGATACCGGCCAGAAGCGCCACCAATGTGTCCAGGGCGATTACATTTACCGCCTCGCCCAATAAGGAACGCTCCTTGCCGATGTAGCTGCCAAAAATTGCCATTCCCCCCATGCCGGTGGACAGGGTGAAGAATGCCTGGTTCATAGCACCGACGAATACAGAGCCGTCTATTTTGGAAAAGTCCGGCTTGAGGTAAAAGGACATACCCTCCTTGGCTCCGGCTAACGTCAGGCTGTGAACCGCCAGCACCAGCATCAGCCCCAAAAGGGCGGTCATCATATATTTTGTCACCCGCTCCAAACCGCCCTGAAGATGGGAGCAGAGTACTGCAAAGGCAATTGTCAGGGTGATGAAAAGAAAAAGAACATTCACCTGGGGATTGGCAATCATAGAGGCGAATCCCAGGTGCTGGTATTGCCCTGCCAGGAATTTCGTGAAGTAATAGACAATCCAGCCGCACACTACGGAATAAAAGGCAATCAGCGCAATGTTGCCAATCAGACAAACCCAGCCGAACGTCCCCCACTTTTGCCCCTTCCTTTGGAGCTTCTTGTACATGTGCAGAGGGCTGCATTGGGCCGCTCGGCCAATGGTGAACTCCATCACCAGGGCGGGAATTCCCAGAATCACCAGACACAGCAGATAAATCAGCATGAAGCTGCCCCCGCCGTTCTTTCCGCACATCCAAGGGAATTTCCACACATTGCCGCACCCGATGGCACAGCCTGCCGAAAGCATGATAAAGCCCAGGCGGCTGCCCAACTGTTCACGCTTCACAGCGGCATCCCTCCATTTTCCGGTTACGAATTGTTTTTTGCATGATTTCCATTCCTTTCCCATTCTATTGGGATAAGCATACTATCGTTTTTTCCATTTGTAAAATGAATAATACTGTGATATACTAACGAAAAAATCGTTGATACGAGGTGCGCTCTCAGTGGATATTCATGTCCTAAAAACCTTTGTGGCCGTGTGCGAGTATTCGGGCTTCTCGGCCGCAGCGGAGAAGCTGGGCTATACCCAGTCCACCGTTTCCTCCCAAATTCGCCAGCTGGAGACAGAGCTGGATACCGTCCTTTTTGACCGCTTTTATCACCGCATTAACCTGACTGCCGATGGGGTAGTGGTGCTGCAATATGCCAGGAGTATGCTGGAAGACCATAAGAAAATGCTGGCGGCACTGAAAAAAGCGGAGACGGTGGCAGGGGATATCCGCCTTGCCATGTCCAGCTCCATTTGCAGCCGCTTCTTTCAAGATGATTTTCTGGCCTTCCGGCAGCGTTGGCCCGGCATCCACCTGGTGGTGCTGGAGAGCGGAACCCAGCAGATGTTTGACATGCTCCGGAAAAATGAGGCGGATCTGGTGTTTACTTTGGACAGCCATATCTACCATTCGGAGTTTGTAATTTGCGCCGAGCGAGAGGAGAAGGTTCACTTTATCGCATCGCCAGAGCACCCACTGTTGGGCCGTGGGCCGCTGTCCCTGAAGGAACTGTGCACCGAGAGCTTTGTCCTGACGGAAAGGGGAATGAGCTACCGCAGGCTTCTGGACGATATGCTGGCATCCCACTCCTTGGAAATCAAGCCGGTGCTGGAAATCGGAAATCCACTGCAAATCTGCTCCATCGTCCATTCCGGCACGACCCTTTCCTTCCTGCCGGACTTTATTACTCAGCAGTATATTGACCAAGGGAAACTGGCTCTCCTGCCGGTGGAAAACTGCAACCTTAGTGTATGGACTCAGCTGCTGATTCATAAGAACAAATGGCGCAGTCCAGCGCTGAATGCATTTATCGACTTCTATCAGAATATTATCGCAGAGCAGCCATAAATGTGCCGGATGCAGGCAAGTGCAGCTTGCGTCAAGCTGTGATTTTTCTTTCGTAGCAGTACCGCCTTTTCATTCCTGTTTCCATCCTCCACCACCTTTTCCGCAAAAAGGAACGCATTTCTACATTGGAAGCGCACACCCTATGACTGCGGAGAAAAAACCGCAAAGAAACGGAAAGGAAGAGAAAAATTATGAAGAACAGCAATCAGATCAACGTTCCCCAGGCCCGGGAGGCCATGGACAAGTTCAAGATGCAGGCAGCCCAGGAAATGGGCGTTAACCTGAAGCAGGGCTACAACGGTGACCTCACCAGCCGGGAGGCCGGCTCCGTGGGCGGCCAGATGGTCAAGAAAATGATTGAATCCTACGAGCAGAGTATGCAGTAAAAAACGCAATGGTGCGGATGGCTTCTGGCTGTCCGCACCATTGCGTTTCAAAAGGGAAGCAGGTTCCCACATCACGGTTGCGTATGATGATGTATTTATTTTATGCTTAGTATTTTTTACCGGAATTATTGCGTATGGCTGCCTGTTTCGTTCAGTTCCAGGTTCATCAGGTCGAAGTCAACATATTCTTCGTTGATTTTGAAAAAATGAGGAAATGTACACAGCTTCTGAAAGCCGTATTTTTCATACAGCCGGATGGCTCGGACATTGTCGCTGCGTACCTCCAGATTCAACTGCTCAAAACCGTTTTCTCTGGCAAAGGAAAGAACGGCTTCCATCATCGCAGACGCTGCGCCGCAGCCCCACCACGCTTTTTTCAGACTGATGCCGAATTCCCCACGATGGCTCATGCGTCGGGGTTTGCGGCTCAGACTTGCTGTGCCGATGATTTCGCCGGATACCTTGGCAAGATACTGCACGCTGTCCGCCGATTCGCACTGAGCACCCAGATAGGCTTGCTCTGCTTCAAGATTAAGGGGCAATCCCTCCGCCCCAAAGGTGAGATTGTCGGTTTCGCCGCCCACAATTTTCAGATAATCCAGGAGTGCCGCAGCATCCTCTGCCCGTGCACGTTCTATGATAAACAAGCAGTTTTTCATCGCTAGAACTTCCTTTCTTAAGCATAGCCTTGCGCTCAAAATGCCCGACAGCGTTTTTCACAGCTGTAAAGTATAAAAATTGAGTGTTCATAACCAACCATCCGTTATGAACACTCGATATGGCCCGAATGACAAAATTCGAACCTGCGGCATCCTGCTCCCAAAGCAGGTGCGCTACACCCGGATACGGATGATATTTTTACACGTTGAAGAGGAAGTTTACAATGTCGCCGTCCTTCATGACATACTCCTTGCCTTCGCTGCGTACCAGTCCCTTGGCCTTGGCGTTGGCCATGGTGCCGCAGGCCTTCATATCCTCAAAGGCGATGACTTCGGCACGGATGAAGCCCCGCTCGAAGTCGGTGTGAATCTTACCGGCGGCCTGGGGTGCCTTGGTGCCGTTCTTGATGGTCCAGGCGCGGCACTCATCGCTGCCGGCAGTCAGGAAGGAAATCAGACCCAGCAGCGCATAGCTGCTCTTAATCAGCCGATCCAGACCGGATTCCTTGACACCCAGCTCCTCCATGAACATGGCCTTTTCCTCGGGGTCGTCCAGCTCTGCAATGTCTGCCTCCAGCTTGGCGCAGATGGGCAGCACCTGGCTGCCTTCCTGCTCTGCCAGCGCCTTTACTGCCAGATAGTGCCGGTTGCTCTCCGGGTCGTTGACCTCATTTTCGCTAAGGTTTGCCACATAAATGGTCTTTTTCAGGGTGAGCAAATCGCTGGTGGCAATCAGCGCCATGTCTTCCTCGGAGCCGTCGAAGGTGCGGGCCAGCTTGCCCTGGTTCAGGTGACCCAGCAGCTCAGTGAACACCTCTGCTTCGTGGAGGAAGCGCTTGTCGCCGCCCTTTGCTGCCTTCTGGCACTTATCCACCCGGCGTTCCACCATCTCGATGTCCGCCATGACCAGCTCCAGATTGATGATGTCGATGTCCCGCAGCGGGTCGGTGGAGCCCTCCACGTGGGTCACGTTGGAATCCTCGAAGCAGCGAACAACGTGGACAATGGCATCGGTGGTGCGGATGTTGCTCAGGAACTTGTTGCCCAGGCCCTCGCCCTTGGAGGCACCCTTCACCAGACCTGCAATGTCCACAAATTCAATTACAGCGGGAGTGAGCTTCTTGGGGTTGTGGAGCTGAGCCAGCCAGTCCAGCCGCTCATCGGGCACGGAAACCACACCAACGTTGGGGTCGATGGTGCAGAATGCATAGTTGTCCGCAGGCACACCTGCGTTGGTAATGGCATTGAACAGCGTGGACTTGCCCACATTGGGCAGTCCCACAATACCTAATTTCATATCGCTTAAAATCTCCTTTATCTGACAGGTATCTCCTGAGTTCAGGGAAACCAAGTTCATTATGTTGCTTCAGTATACCATAAAACCCGGATTCTTTCAATAGTGTTTGGATTTTTTGCTGCCAACATCTTTACCCAATGCGATAACAACAGAAGAAATTATGGCAAAACAAAATGGATGCCTCCCGTAAAATTCCGGGAAGCATCCACGATGAAAAACTAATTATTCAGTTCTACCGGCTGTGTCCGGTAAATTGGGTACATATCAGTCTTTGTACCATGTCAGGCGGGTTTTCTGATACTCCCGGGCCTTGGCTTTTGCGGAAATTGCACCTAAAAAAATCCCCTTGCCAATGGGCGTTGCAATCATGGTTCTTCGTCCGCCGGTTCGTCTGTTGCGCTTTCGGCAAATCCGGGCCAGCACCACACGTCCTCCAGATAGGTGGAGGTGTGATCCAGTTCCCTGTAGATTTGCTCCCCGGTTTCCTTGTCATAGCGGCAGCGGAAGGCGGCGGCATAGGAGGGGTGGTCATCCACCCGATACTCCATCTTAACGGTGTAATCCCGCTGCTCCACGCCCAGAATTTTGATTTTTACATAGCCGTCCTCTACCTTGGCGGAGATTTTTACAGGCAGCTCATAGTCGTTGCGAATTTTCAGGTCGGTAGTGCCCCAGTTTACGGTGGCATCCAGCCCCAAGGGGATGTAGTTGACAGGGAAGCCGTGATTCCGGCGGTCCACAATGGTCAGCTCGGCAAACAGCGAGCTGAGGTACAGGGTAGAGGATACCTGACAGATGCCGCCGCCTACCTCGTCCACCAAATCCGTGCCGGAATAGGCGGGGGCGGGGAGGTAACCGGCCTCCCGGGTTCGTTTCCCAAGCACCTCATTGTAAGAGAGGGTGTCGCCGGGCTGTAGGATAAGGCCGTTCAGCTTCTCACAGGCCAGGCGCAAATTCTCTGTCCGATTTTCATTGTCGGAGTATTCGGTTTTGCAGTACCCCAGGGTGTCCTGGAACCAAGCCTCCTCTTCACCGGCGGGGGAGAGGTATTCCATGGAAATGCGGACAGCCTCCCCGGCCTTGGCCCCTTGCAGCAGGGCGGCGGCGCTTTCCGTGTCGAAGCCATAGCCCAGCTTACCGGGGATGATTTCCAGGGTTTTGGGGTCTACTCTGGGATTTGTGGGCGCAATGGAAACCTGCAGGTATACCTGCTCCAAATCCAGTGGAGCGGGTTCCTTTTCCTCTCCCAATGCCTCCAGAGTGACCTGGAAAATCTGTTTGGCGTAGGCATCCAGCACCTTGTCCAGGGCATCCTGGAAGTCCACCAGGTGACCGGCGGCGCCCTGGTTGATTACCAGGGTTTGGCAGACACCGGTGGCATCATCCATATTGGGGGCCTCTCCTTCCAGCCAGTAGCCGGAGGGAATATAAATGCCCCCCAGGCTGTCATAGAAGGCCAGCAGAGCCTGCTTGACGGCATCCGCATCTACAACCGGGGATAGGGGAATGGTTGCCTGAGTGCCCTCCAGGGCAGTGCGGACAGCCTGGGCCACGTCCCAGCGGAGGGCGGTCTCTGGGGAAATGGAGAAGGTATGGGCATCCAGAGAGATTACCATATCCTCCTGCTCCGATAAAGCCGCAGATAAAGCCGATGAGCACGCCGCAGAGAATAGACTGCACGGCGCGCTTTTTCGCGCTCACGCCGGCCATGGCCTCCTTGGTCGTCATGACCTGTCTCTTATACACATCTCCGAGCCCACGAGACC
>UROL01000081.1 GCA_900549495.1 uncultured Eubacteriales bacterium
CGGCAGCGTCAGATGTGTATAAGAGACAGGGGTCACAAAATGGAGCTTCCGTAAGCTGATGAATTACGCCATTGAGGGCATTATCGGCTTCTCAACCGCTCCCCTGCGCCTGGCAACCTGGCTTGGCGGCGCAACCGGAATCGTTGCAACGCTGTACCTGGTGGTGGTGCTGCTGCAAAAGCTAATCTTTGGCATTGATGTACCGGGCTACGCCACCATTGTGCTGCTGATTCTGTTCTTTGCCAGCGTCCAGCTGTTCTGCATTGGCATCATCGGAGAGTATGTGGGACGTTCCTTTGAGCAGAGCAAAAACCGACCAATCTATATTGCAAAGGAAGTTTTGGCTCCCGAAGATAAAGAGAAGCAGTAACAGCCGAACAGTAGGAAACCATGGCCAACCGGATTCAGGAAGTGGAAGATGCCCTTTGCGGCAACCTGGAAATGCAGGCGTTTATGGCGCCCATTCGCCGAAGTCCCATACTGCAAGAAGCGCTTCAGCAATTCATCCCGCCGTCTGCCATCTGTAACCCGTCCCATGCGTTCTGGAACAAGCTAAAGCGTTTCGGAACGTGGAAAGATGTTACCGCAATGCAGATATTGGAGGATGACTATCGCCTTGGCTTCGGAAATTCCTTCACCGAGGATTTGAACACCCACAGCGTCCTTGGCCACATCTACTGTTATTGGTTTCCCCAGACGCCATTGACCACAATTTACCTGGATGCACTGCTCCCCGTCAAGAGGACAATGAAATAATATAAGAATTTTGTAGAGATGCACAGCGTTGCGGCGCTGTGGGCAACGCGAGACATACTCTGGGTCATCCCGGCAGCTTCCAGCTTGGCGTGGAAGGTGCGGCTCGTGTACTGAAATCCTCTGTCACTGTGGAACAGCGGGTGGGCATCCGGATTGGTCTCTTCAGGCGATAATGGCCATGTACAGCGTGCCATCTCAAAAGAAAGACTCGTACAGGCTGGATACTACAGTATCCTTGACCGGTACGAGTCTCTTTGCTTATGCGATTAAACTGCTGTGTACCGAATGGAACACACGGCGGTGTGAGAAGTCGGGGCTATTTAACTCCCCACTTGATTATTGCTTCATTAGGGATACACTTCTGAATGGAATAGTTATTCAGCAATAGGCAATTTTGCATTATCCTTCAAGAACAGCGGAATGGTGTCAATGGGCGCAGCAGCATCAATGGTCTGCCCACCCTCATAGATCTTTCCGTTCCATGCATCTGTCCAGGTGGAATCAGAGGGCAAATAAACCTTGCGACTTTCTACACCAGCCTCAAGTACGGGAGCAACCATAATATCGGGCCCAAACATATACTGATCATCCACATCCCAGGCCGCCTTGTCTTCCCTAAAGTCGAAGAACAACGGACGCATAATCGGAATGCCTTTCTCATGGGTTAATTGCATTTGCTCACGAATGTAAGGACGAATACGCTCACGCAACAGCAGATATTTCTTCATAATCTGGAAGCAATCCTCACCATAACTCCACACTTCGTTATCAGCGCCAGACCCAAAAGCGCCAATACCGGAAATGAAATCGCCATCATACCCATACGCCGGATTACGATTGCCATGCAGACGAAATACCGGGCAGAAGCAGCCATATGCAAACCAGCGCATCAGAAGCTCGTGAAATTTCGGATCAGAGATATCTGCACCATGGAAACCGCCAATGTCCGTTGTCCACCAAGGAATACCCGCAACTGCCATATTCAAGCCTGCGCGAACCTGACGATTCAGACATTCAAACGTAGAATCGATGTCACCAGACCAGACAAGTGCACCATACTTAGCACTACCAGCCCATGCACAACGGAGCAAGTTCATCGGATTCTCCATTCCCGCCTGTGCCATGCCATCATAGAAGGCCTTTGCATAGTACAGGGGATAGACATTGCCAACTTCCAAATCGGTACCCATATAGTAGCGATAATTGTCATAATCGTACACCGTGTATTCCGGCTCGGCTTCATCCAGCCAGAACAGGCGAACGCCCTTATCCCAATAGTTTTGCTTGCTCTTGCTCCATACGAATTGTCTGGTTCCGGGATTGGTTGGATCCATAAAGACTTCCTGTCCAAAGCACTGCATTGTCAGGCGGGCACCACGCTCAGTACGAACCAGATACCCCTTCTCCATCATTTCAGCAAAATTCTCAGACCGGTAATCCACGGTAGGCCAGATAGAAACCATAAGTTTGATGCCCATTTCGTCCAGCTCTTTGCACATACCCTCAACGTCAGGCCAGTACTCCGGATCAAACTTATACTCACCCTGCTGCGTCCAGTGGAAGAAATCCGCAACAATAACATCCATCGGAAGTCCCAATGCTTTATGCTTGCGCGCAACAGTCATCAGCTCTTCCTGCGTACGATAGCGCAGCTTGCACTGCCAGAAGCCCATGCCATACTCAGGCATCATAGGTGCACGACCAGTTGCGCCGGTATAAATCTCTTCAATTTCTTTGGGGTCGTCAGAAGCAACGATCCAGTAATCAACCTCTTTGGTGCTATCGGTAATCCACTCAGTCCCATTCTTACCAAATATTACTTTGCCAATGGCCGGGTTATTCCACAGGAAACCATAGCCTATATTAGAGATATAAAATGGGACAGATGCCTGGCTGTTGCGATGGCTCAATTCCAGCGTACAGCCCTTCTGATCCATGTACTTTTGCTGGTATTGACCCATACCGAATATCTTCTCGTCATCATTAGGCAAAAAGCGGCAAACTACATGCCAGTTATCGCCCTGCTCTCCCTTAAATTCGCGTGCCAGGTAATTCAAAGACATGCTTGGATCGTTCTTAAGTGTACGGCAATTCTCCTTCAGCAGAATTTTGCCCGACGCATTAAAGTAAGTGATGACACCATGAACATCAATGACTGCCTTGATATTTCCATTGACAATCTCAGCGTAAGATCTATTGCTCCCGGAATACATATTGGCAAGCGCCCCCACACCGCTGGGGGTATCATCCATGCAAATCTTTACCTTTCCATCTTTGCACACAGGTTCTGTCAGAGCCCAATCTCTGCCGGTAAAAACCGCATTATGCGTAATACGTACACGAAGCGCATTCCTTCCCCAGGCTTCGATGCACACGGTTTCATTATCGTTTCTGTAAAAAAGTTTATTTTCCTTCTCGCAGAACATACATAATCCTCCTTGTTTTTTGAATTTCCAGTATGTGTAAAAAGTACTTATTTATTTCTCAGAATGCAGATGTGGGGTTTCGTTCATTCTTAAATAGTGCAATCAACCGTGCAATATTCATCCTGTATGCAATAAAGCAAAGCAGGAACAACCCGATAACAACATTTTGAAGCCGGTAGTTCACACCCAGCGCTACCAGGCCGGAACTTACGATTGAAATAGAAAATGCTCCAACAGCAGTACCAACTACAGGGTTACAGGAATTCAGATACAAACCAATCATTACAGCCATCATCGGGGTGAATGCAGCAGACATAGATGACATACTGGTCGCAGCTCTCACGACCTGCTCATAGCCAACCTTGGAAAGCCCGGCAATTCCCGAAATCACACCCCCAACGATGTAAGTGAGAACCTTCAGCCGAACAGCTTTAATTCCCATAGACCGCGCAATCTTCTCATTGCCGCCAATTGCCTTGATCTGATAGCCAAATTTGGTATGGTTAAAAAGAATATACACGAGAATGAAGCACAGGATCACTGTGAAAAAAATTCCAGGTGATCTGCCAAAAACTGCAATATCATCGGTTACTACTACGCTGAAACTGTTTTGGTAGATGGTAGACAGTGCTTCAAAAATCAAGAGAACAGCAAAGCCTGTAATAATCGACGGAATTTTCAATCCTGCAAAAATTGCCCCCGTCAAACCGGCCAATGCCAAAGATGCCAGCATCATGCCCAGGACAAAACCGGCAACACCAAACTTTTGAGACATCTGGATTGCAAACATTGCAGCCAGCAGGTAGCGGGAACCAACGCTGAAATCAAACAGTCCACAGGACATTCCGAAAACCATAGACCAGCCTACCAGCATATAGATAAAAGATTGCTTTATAAGTGACAGCATTGTGGATGCTTTCAAATACTGTTCCGGGCGCAAAATGCACATAATGGCATAGATGAGTACCGGAAGCGCAATGGTACTGAGTATGCGCTTTACAACGGTCAACGTCTGCTTCTTTTTATTCATATCAATGCCTCAACTTCCTGTACAGATCTGTTCTATCTCGCCCATCAGGAGGCATCGCCTCCCGATGGGTGATTAAATGAATGAGCTTATGCCCCCTTACGAGCCATAATATCGGCGACGGACCATGCTGCAACACCCTTCTGGAAGGACTCCAAATTCATATCAGGGTTATGCGAAACCAGATACTGCTGCAGTTCCTCACTGGTGTATGCAGCACCCTGAGAAGCGTACTTAATGTATGCTTCGTAGTCTTCATAGCTGGACAGAGTCAGATAAGGAATCGTTACCAGGTATTTTTCCGCCGACAGAGGATTCCCCTCATAGGCATTGATAGCCATCAATGCGGAGAACGTACCCGTAACCATGTGGCCGCCATTGATAACAGCCAAATCGCCAGATTTCAGCATATCACCCATAGCATCGAAGTAATCATATGCGCCAATGTAGAATTCCTTAATCTTATTCTCTTTGAATGCCTCGGCAACTGCTGCCGCAGACTGACCTGCACCAGCCATGAATACAGAATTGGTTTCAGGATGTGCCATCAAGATGTTTGCGACAGCAGACTTGTAGTCGTCGGTGCTGGCGATAATGGTATCTTCCACAATATTGATGTTGCCAGCTTCTTCAATGTACTTCAGTGCACCATCGCAACGCTCATCACACGTAGGTATACCAGAGCCATAACGAATAATCACGACATCGGTTGCACCTTTTTCTGCCAGTGTTTTCATCATTTCATAGCCAGTACTCTTATTATCCTCTGCGGTGGAGCCAACATAATAAGGGTCATCTGCAATATATTCTGCAATTTCAGGATCTGCAATTGTAGTATCCCACATGGTCCAATAAACGCCATTTTCGCGGCACAAATCGGAAATCGTGGGAACAGTGGATTCGCCGCAGTATGTGCAGAAGGAAATCATCTTACAGCCAGCAGAAATCAGGTTTTCAGCAGCCGCAACCTGTGCTTCAGGAGAAATAGCAGTGCCGTCCATAACAAACTCGCCGCCGGCGGCATCAACAGCCCACTTTACAGCTGCATTCAACGTGCGGCCATGTTCATCAGCTGTGCCCCAACTGATGAAGCCGTATTTGAAAGGTTTGCTCTCGGCTGATGCGACAATGGAAGTGCTCAGCAATAGGGTCAAAGCGAGAATCAGGGCCAATGACTTTTTCATGATACAAAACTCCTTTTCTTGTTCTTGTTTTTATTTCGCAGCCGAAGGACGGCATTGAAATCACTTAATGATGGTGTTAGAATCCCGTTTCGTGGAAACAGAGATGATTACAAGGAATAGAATGCCCTTAACAAATTGCTGCCACTCACCACCATAGCCCGCTAGAACCATACCATTGTTTAAGGTGGTAACAATTAGTGTACCCAGGATGGCAGCCGAAATTTTAGATGAAGCACCGCCTGCCACAGACATACCGCCAAATACAATTGCAATAATCACATCGGTCGTCATTGTTTGGCCTGTAGTGGAAGACACACCACCAGTACGGAGCATCAACAAAAAAGCTGCCAAACCTGCTGCCAGACCGGTGAGCATATATCCCAAAACAATCATTAGATCCACGTTGACACCCGACTGGCGGGCTGCCTCAGGAGAAACACCGATCGCCTTCATGTACTTTCCAAATCGCATATAGCGGAACAAGACAATCATCGCAGCAACATAAAGCACGCCCACTACGACAAAAATCTTTACTTCGTTCCACTTGCGCATAGAAAGAGGCATTGAAATACTGCCACCCTTAGAAGAGCAAATTGTTTGGGTTGCCGCCGTTAAAATAAACATCGTGCAAAGGCAAGCAATAAAACTCGGGAGCTTCAGCTTTGTAATTGCAAGGCCATTAATAGCTCCAATAAGCGCCCCAATAGCCAGAGCAGCCAGAATCCCCGCAGCGGGAGATATGGACTTGCAGAGGATCGTGCAAATTGAACAGCAGAAGCCGATGTTAGCACCCAGAGAAAAATCCAGATTGCCGGTTGACATGATAAACACGGCAGCCAGTGATGCCAGCAACAGCGCAAAGCTCTGCTTAAAGATCAGCATTAGGTTTTTGGAGGTTACCAACTGGCCTTTAGTAACAATTCCAAAAAAGAGTACAAGAACTACAAGCCCCAGAAAACTGACGATCATATTAAAGAACTGCTTTAATTTCAGCTTTCGTTCTTCCGCTACAGTATTCAGGGACGTTTCTACTGTTTTCCCCATAGCCATCCTCCTTAAATCATGTACTGGATGACATCAGATTCACCCAAGTTTGGATTTCGGTCGAAAGATTTGACAATCCGCCCCTCTTTCAAAACCAGAATCCGGTCACTCATGCCGATGACCTCGGGCAATTCCTCAGAAATCATTATAATGGCTTTTCCCTGTGCTTTCAGATCTTCCATAATTCGATAAATGGTTTCTTTAACGCCAATATCAATTCCACGCGTTGGACAATCCAGAATAAAAATATTTGAATTGTTTCCAAGCCACTTGGCAAGTACAATCTTCTGTTTGTTTCCGCCGGAAAGCTCTGCACAGGATTGATTCAAATTCCGCATTTTGACGCTCAGCGTTGTACACCACTTAGCTGCCAAATTCTTCTCACTGGAGGGAGTAATGAAAAATCCAAATTTACGAAGCTTTGGCAGTGTTGGAAGAACGATATTCTCCTGAACACTTAGCGTAATGAGCATGGATTCTGTGTCACGATTCTTGGACATAAAACCCATTCCGGAGTGAATAGCGGCGGATGGTTTTGCGATTTTGCCATGTCCCACTACTTCGACACTGCCGCATTCGTGAGTGGAAAGCCCGAACACTGCCTTCCCCACGTCGTGTATACCGCAGTCGGAAAGGCCAGCCAATCCAAGAATCTCACCTGAATGAAGTTCAAACGAAATATCCTTCAAGATGCCACAGCTTAGACCGCTTACCCTTAAAACCGTCGGTGCTTCCGCTGGAACCTTCTCATAGTCAGTGCGATAGAAGTTGTCCAATATCTCACGACCAACCATAAGGGATTTCATTCTGGAAGGCTCCATCTCACTGCGATCAAGGGTTGCGATATAGCTGCCATCGCGGAGTATTGTGACGGCATTGCACACGCTGACAAGCTCGTCAATATCATGCGAGATAAAGAGCACTGCTTTCCCAGCTTTTTTCAGCTTCTCAATAAGGGAATACAAAATATTCCGGCCTTTTTGAGGAAGTGCTGTTGTTGTTTCATCCACAATGAAAAGCTCAGGCAGTGTATAGAACGCTCTTGCGATTTCAACAAGCTTCCTATCCTCGAAAGAAAGTGAACCTGCCAGTGCTGTGGCGGGAATATCACATACACCAATGCTCTGAAGCAAAGCATCTGCATCTCTTGTCAGCTGCTTACTGTCAAGGAAGCCAAACTTGCAGTACTTTCCCTCTCGACCAGCACAGATGTTTGCAGCGACGCTGACAGTGTCAATAGTGCCTTGCTCCTGGACAATCATACTGACGCCATGCTGGCTAGCATCAAAACTGTCTGTTGGCGAATAGGGCTCCCCAAAAAGGAACATCTCTCCCTCATCTGCTTTCAAATTACCGGAGATGATGGCGGAAAGCGTTGATTTTCCAGATCCGTTTTCCCCAATCAACCCATGTACCTGCCCTGGGTAGACCGCAAGAGACACTTTCTTAAGCGCCTTCGTTGAAGTAAAGGATTTGCTGATATTCCTCACCTCAATGAGTGGCTTTTTTTCCATACGCTCACATCCTTTTCTTTTCTCATTAAACTGCCAGCAAACTGTACCAGCATATTTCGCTATGTAATTACGTAAGTCGCTTTCATTACTGGCATATTAATACTTTTGTATTGTTTTGTCAATAAGATATTATATTCCATAAAAGTTTTTGTGAAATATAACCACACTCGAACATTTTATTTGTGCAGATTGTAAAAACGAATTTTAGCTTATTGCATTCATTTACATCAAGATTGACAAATTACATCTTGATTTTTAGAGAGGAATATGGCCTGTCTCTTATACACATCTCCGAGCCCACGAGACC
>UROL01000082.1 GCA_900549495.1 uncultured Eubacteriales bacterium
GAGATCAGCCTCGGTCTCGTGGGCTCGGAGATGTGTATAAGAGACAGACCCTGATAATATACCTGTTTTTATAAGGAAAAGCCGCTCACGGAATTGCTCCATGGACGGCTTTTGACTTTATCGGGCAACAAAGCCAACTTTCTTATAGACCTTACGCAGGGTCTTCTCTGCAACATATCCAGCCTTTTCGGCACCGTCACGGTATACCTGCTCCAGATACGCCTTGTCCTCCATGATTCTGGATGCCTCTTCCCGGATGGGCCGGAGGGTCTCCACCACCGCTTCCCCAACGGCAGGCTTGAATTTGCCATAGCCGCAGCCGGCAAACTCCTGCTCGATTTCCTGGTAGCTCTTGCCGGTGCAGGCGGAGTAGATTGCCATCAGGTTGGAAACACCGGGCTTATTCTCCCGGTCAAAGCGGACACAGTTCTCTGTATCCGAGTCGGTAATGGCACGCTTGAACTGGCGCATAATGGTCTCCGGCGTGTCCATCACCAGGACACGGCCGGTGTCTTCGTTTTCCGACTTGGACATTTTGGCCGCGGGATTGGTAAGGCTCATAATTCGGGCACCAACCTTCGGCACAAAGGGCTCCGGAATCTTGAATACGTCGCCATAAACCCCATTAAAGCGCCGGGCAATGGTATGGCACAGCTCCACATGCTGCTTCTGGTCCTCGCCTACAGGCACGTAGTCCGGCTGATACAGCAGGATATCCGCTGCCATCAGGCTGGGGTAGGTGAACAGGCCGCCATTGATATTGTCGGCATTTTTTGCGGACTTGTCCTTGAACTGGGTCATGCGGCTGAGCTCGCCGAACATGGCATAGCAGTTCAGCACCCAGCCCAGCTCGGCATGCTGGCGGACATGGCTCTGAATAAACAGGGTGTTCTTCTCCGGGTCCAGGCCGCAGGCAATATACTGGGCCAGCTGCTCCAGCGTCCGGCGGCGCAGGTCGGCAGGGTTCTGGCGGACGGTAATGGCATGCAAATCCGCCATAAAATAGAAGCAGTCATACTCCTCGCTGCGGGAGGACCAGTTCTTGATGGCCCCCAGATAGCTGCCCAGGGTCAAATCGCCGGAGGGCTTAATGCCGGAGAGCATACGTTTCTTTTCTTTGATTTCTTCCATTATGATTCCCTCGATTCCAGGTTATTATCATTTTTACATGTATTCTAGCATATTCAAAATCAAAAGGCAATGTTAAAATTGACAATCTGACTGCGGGATGGTATATTATGTGTTAATCAAACAAAAAGAGGTAATTGCTATGGATTTTCACGCACTGGCCCAGCTGCTGTTTCCTGATGTCACCATGACCTGTGAGCAGCTGGAAGCCAAATATCCCCCCCGCAATGTCCCGGAAGGGGCAGTTATCACCCGGATGGCTCCCTCCCCCACCGGCTTTGTCCATCTGGGCAATCTGGTGCAGGGGCTTACCTCCGAGCGCATGGCCCACCAAAGCGGCGGCGTGCTGTTTCTGCGGGTAGAGGATACCGATGCCAAGCGGGAAATCCCCGGTGCAGTGGAGGTTCTGATTGAGTCTCTGAAGCACTATGGCATCCATTTTGACGAGGGCGCTACCATCGACGGCGACAACGGCAGCTACGGCCCCTACCGGCAGCGGCAGCGGGCAAGCATCTACCATGTGTATGCCAAGAAGCTGGTGGAAGAGGGCAAGGCCTACCCCTGCTTCTGCACCGAAGAGGAACTGGCTGCCATGCGGGAAAAGCAGGAGGCCAACAAGGAAAACACCGGCTATTATGGCCCCTATGCCATCTGGCGTGACCGCCCCATGGAGGACATACAGGCCCAGCTTGCCGCCGGACAGCCCTGGGTGCTGCGGTTCCGTTCCACCGGGGACATTTCCCATCAGTTCAAGTACAACGACCTGGTAAAGGGTGAGCTGACCGTCACTGAAAACGATGTGGATCAGGTGCTTCTGAAATCCGACGGCATTCCCACCTATCATTTTGCCCATGCAGTGGACGACCATCTGATGCGTACCACCCATGTGGTGCGGGGCGACGAATGGCTGCCCAGCCTCCCCTTCCACATTCAGCTGTTCCAGGCCCTGGGCTTCAAGCTGCCCAAGTATGTCCACATTGGGCCGCTGATGAAAATGGACGGCAACTCCAAGCGGAAGCTCTCCAAGCGGAAGGACCCGGAGCTGGCACTGACCTATTACAAATCCGAGGGCTTCCCTGTACAGGCGGTGTATGAATACATCATGACCCTGCTGAACTCCAACTATGAGGACTGGCGCAGAGCCAATCCCACCGCCCCCGCCACCGACTTCAAGTTCAGCCCCAAGAAGCTGAACCCTGCCGGAAACCTCTTCGACTACGCCAAGCTCTGCGACGTCTCTAAAAACGAGATTGCCAAAATGGATGCCCAGCAGGTATACACACTGCTGGTGGAATGGGCCCGGGAGTTTGACCCGGACTTTGCTCAGAAGCTCACCGCCGACCCGGATTTTGCAGTCCGAATTCTTGCCATCGGGCGGGGTGGCAAGAAGCCCCGAAAGGACATGGCCACCTGGGCAGATGCAAAGCCCTATATGGGATTCTTCTATGACGAGTATCTGGAAGCCCCGGTGTTCGATGAGAAGTTTGATAAGGCCGTCATCCGCAGCGCACTGGAAAAATTTCTGGAGCGGTTCAATTTCCAGGACGATGCCACCGTCTGGTTTGACAAGGTGAAGGAAATCACCCAGGAGCTGGGCTTCACCACCGACATGAAGGCCTATAAGCAGAACCCCGATGCCTTCCCCGGCACCGTGGCAGATGTCTCCACCTTCCTGCGTCTGGCAGTTACTGGCAAGACCAATTCCCCCGATCTGTACACCGTAATGCAGATTCTGGGCAAGGACGTTACCGTCTCCCGCATCCGCAAAGCGATGGAGCAGCTCCACTGATTTTTCGCCGACATTCTCCGGAATGTCGGCGATTTTTTCTTTACAGGCAGCCGCATTTGTGGTATGATTTCCCCGCAATATAGGAGGTAACGCCATGTTTTTAGAATACAGCACCCCTGCTTTTGAGGAAAAATATACATACACCGGAAAGGACCTGGGCCACCGCTGGGAAAAGGGCCACACCGCATTCCGCCTGTGGGCTCCCACTGCCACAAGTGCATCCGTCTGCCTGTACCGCAGCGGCACCTGGGGCACCGACGACCTTATAGCAACCATTCCCATGGCCCAGGGCCAGTCCGGCACATGGGCCGCCTGCGCCCAGGGAGACTGGAACGGCTTCTACTATACCTACCGGGCCTGTGTAAACGGAAATACCGTTGAAACCATCGACCCCTATGCCGTTTCCGCCGGCGTAAACGGGCAGCGTGGAATGATTCTGAACCTCCGGGACACCGACCCGGAAGGCTGGAGCCAGGACACAAGCCCCGCAAAATCCTCCCGCTACACCGATGACGTGATATACGAGCTTCACGTCCGGGATCTCTCCGCCGATGCCTCCTCCGGCATTGAAGCCAAGGGAAAATTTCTGGGGCTGACAGAGGAAGGCACCACCACCAAATCCGGCCTTCCCACCGGGCTGGACCATATTTGCGATCTGGGCATTACCCACGTCCACCTGCTCCCCTTTTATGACTATGGCTCAGTGGACGAGGCCCACCCAGAAAAGGGCTATAACTGGGGCTATGACCCGGTGAACTACAATCTCCCTGAGGGTTCCTATTCCACGGCCCCCTGGGACGGCTTCTCCCGAATCCGTGAGTTAAAGCAGATGATTCTCACCCTCCACAAAAAGGGCCTGGGCGTGGTTATGGACGTGGTTTACAATCATGTGTACCATGTCTATGAGTTCAGCATCAATCAGCTGGTACCCGGATATTTCAGCCGCCAGGATGCCAGCGGCAAGCTCTCCTGTGGCTCCGGCTGCAGGAATGACACTGCCTCAGAGCGGGCAATGGTGCGTAAATTCATTGTCGATTCCGTGAACTTCTGGGCGGATGAATACCATCTGGATGGATTCCGCTTTGATATTGCCAGCCTGCTTGATGTGCAGACCATACAAGAGGTCATCTCCACGGTGCGTCAAAAGCACCCCCATGTCATTTTCTATGGGGAAGGCTGGGATATGGCCACCGTGCTGACAAAGCCGGGGGTCTCCCTGGCCGCTCAGAAAAATGCCTATTTGCTGCCGGAGTTTGGATTCTTCAACGACACCATCCGTGACACCCTGCGGGGCTCTATTTTTGACCGCACCGCACCGGGGTATGCTGCCGGGGCCCCGGTGAGCCAGGAGCGGCTTCTGAATTGCTTCCGTGGCGTGGCCGGTTGGAACCAGTGCCCCAGCCAGGTAATCAACTATGTGTCCTGCCACGACGACTATGCACTCTACGACCGCCTTGCACTGGCTCTGCCAGATGCCCAGGAGGAGGAGCTTGCCCGCCGCAGCCGTCTGGCAGCTGCCTTTACCCTGCTGAGCATCGGCGTTCCCTTCTTCCAGGCCGGGGAGGAAATGCTTCGCTCCAAGAGGAAGCGTTCGGGGGAATTTGACGGCAACAGCTACTGCTCCCCGGACAGTGTCAACGCCATCAAGTGGAGCCGCCTGAAAAACCGGGAGGTTGCGGCCACACTTCGCTATTATCAGGGACTGCTGGCCATCCGCAGGCAGCACTCCCTTTTCCGGCTGAGTGACCCGGAACAGGTGATGCAGGCCGTCACCCTGCTGCCCCAGACCGCCCCCAGCATCACCGCATTCCAGCTGACAAATGCAGAGGAAACCATTGTTGTTGCCTTTAATCCGGGCAAAAACCCTGCTCCCTTCCAGCTCCCCCAGGGCCTTTGGACGGTGGCTGCAAAAGACAGCAGCGCCGATGCCAACGGACTTGAGCAGGCCCAGGGCACCGTCTCCCTGCCGCCCATCTCTGCTTATGTTGCAATATTGAACAAAGCCTAAGCTAACTGCGTGCACATTTTGGACATTTCATCTGTTTTCTGATTGACTTTTTCGGTGAAAGTGACTATAATATAAGCAACCACTCAGCAAGGAGGCAACGAACATGGCGAAAAAGATTATTACCATCAGTAGAGAATACGGCGCTGGCGGACTGCCGGTGGGTCACTTAATTGCCGAGAAACTGGGTATTCCCTTTTACGACAAGAAACTGGTGGAGCATGTAGCAGAAGAGTCCGGCTTTGCGCCGAAATTTATTGAAGAGCATGGTGAGCACGCTCCCAGCCGGAGCATTTTCTCCTATGCCTTTGCGCCCCAGGGCGTTCCCGGGGTGATGAACGGTTTGTCCACATCGGATTACCTGTGGAATGTGCAGTGTAATGTGATTTTGCAGCTGGCAGAAAAAGGCCCCTGCGTTATTGTGGGCCGCAATGCGGATTACATCCTGAAAGACCGGAAAGACGTGCTGAATGTCTATCTCCACGCCGATAAGCCCTCCCGCATCCAGCGCATTCTGGGTGACGGTGTGGTCACCAAAGACCCCGAGGCCCTGCTGGCAGAGCGGGATAAGCGCCGCCGCCTGAACTATCAGCACTATACGGGCCGAACCTGGGGCATGTCCCAGAACTATCACATCTGCCTGGATACCGGTGCGCTGGGCTATGAGATGTGTGCAAACATGATTATCGAAGCCGCTCAGAACTGCAAATAATCAAAAAAAATACCGCCGAATGGTCGGCGGAGCCTGAAAAGTGCCGAGGGGGCTGCTGCAAAAAATTGCAGCAGCCCCCTCGGCAAACAAACTGAACTGTTTTTAATCACATCAATGGCAGCATCCATTTCTTTTTTGAACAAACGGAAGAAGTCCCATAATCAATTTGCACATTGGATGTATTGCCTTTTCCGCAGCCCACAAGCAGAAGAATCATTGCAGCGCAAAGGACTGCGGTTATTGTTTTTTACAGCAGCTTCCTCCAAATTCCGATTTATCGACTACACGTCATTTACTCTCCAAAGTCAAATTCTTAGTAAAATTACCACCTTCAAAATAAATGTCGTTGTCGCCTTTTAAGCACGTTGCAAAGAACATATGCTCATTGCCCTTTCGGGTAGCTTCTGCCCATTTCGCAATTCGTGGTTGTAAGGATTCCGGAGATGTATCCTTATCGTTATCGTAGATAACGAATTCCGTATTCTTAAAATCATCCCATATTTCTTTAATCGCAGTCCAATCATTTTCTTCAATAGGACGTATTGTTAATCTTTTTGTAGTAATCATGATTCTACATAAAACCCTGTTCCAGCTCATTAAACTGGAAGTTTTGCATACGTTATTCTTCTAATATTTTTGTAGGGTTCGCATCCGTTACAAATATCATACTATCATAAAGCACCGCAGGAGGTTGAAACATTCGATAACTTGGAGGAAGGAGTCGCATAATGATTGAGTAGCTTTCTCCAAGTGTTCCCATATAGGTGTATTCAGAAGCCTGCCTACCCAGTTCAGAATTTTCCGGGACTTTAGTAAAATCCAACCAACAAATATCAAATCCCGCCAGTTTTGCCGCCTTTGCTAAAGGGTCATGGGAATAAAACACCTGAATTGTACGCTTTTCAGGCGAACGGGTCGGCATATTGCAATGGGTTTTATAAAAATCGGTACCAATGACATAGTAACCGTTTGCTGCGTCCTTGGAAAGAAGTTTACCCATCGAATCAAAACTGCCCCATTTTGCGACATGGCTGTTGTGACCTGTCACAAAGATTTTTTCATGCCCATTTCGCTGCTCCTGCTGTAAAATCCACTGTACATTTTCTGCCATAAATTGATCTCTTAATGTAGCACCATCAGCATTTGTCAGAGTTTGAAGCTCGGAATGCTGCATTAAAATATCTACAAAGTGAATTGCATTTCCCGAACCGTTCTTGCTTTCCAATTCTTTCTTCACTTGTGTAAGGGTTTCAATTCGAGTAGATAAATCGCATTCACTGCTCCAATTTTCACCTTCCACAAGTTTCTGCAAGGTTGTTGTGTCCACTTCCAGTTCTTTGCAGGATTCTTTCAAAAACCTCATGCTGTAAGAAATCCTCTGCATATCAAAACCGTAAAAGCGAAGGTCTTCGCCTTCCAATGCACTTTCATTGTACTGGCGCATATAGGAGATAAGTTCTGCCATCTCTTCCGTTCTATAAATGGAAAATCCAATCGCTGCGGCTGCTTCCTGTGCTGTCCCCTCACCGCCGTGTATATATCGGTTTACCTGCTCGCAGCCGCCGTAGTCACCTTCAAGGGCAAACGCCCTAACACCATTGTTTTTTACCATCTGCTTGAACACTTCCAGCTTCAACTGCTGAAATTCTGCATTTCCGTGAGTAGCTTCTCCCAATGCAATTATTTTTGCACTTTCAGGCACGGTTATATTTTCCACGGGTTCGGCATAAGCTAAAAACTCTTCTGGATTCACATTTTCTCCTGTGCCAAAACCTCCAAAACGCATAAATACAAGTGCCGCTAAAGCCATAACACCTAATAATCCAAAAACGATATATCTTATCTTAAATCTTCTTGTCTTTTTATTCTTCATATCTGATAGCCTTTTCCTTTATAATGAATCAGTTGTCTTACATCCGTTTTCCACGCTTATTGTACTTCACGTAATAGTTCTTCTGCCGTAGTGTTGAACAATTTTGCAAGTGTAAGCAGATTGGAAGTGCTTGGGTCAGATGCTCCGGTCTCCCATTTAGAGACAGCCTGCCTGCTTACGCCGATAGATTCTGCAACAAACTCCTGTGTCATCTTACACTCTTCACGATGCTGCTTCAAAATCTCACCGAGAGATTTCTTGATGCTGGACTTTTCTTTTCTGACATTGCCTGATTTGATATATCTACTCAATGCTCTTATGAGGAAAATTCCCACAGTGATAAATGCCGCTATCACCGCCACCCCGATTAGCAGTACAATGCCAAAAACAATAACTCCTAAAAAATCATATTTCACTTAATCACCTCTTTTCGTGACTTCATGATAGCGAAATTTCATGGTTGCTACCACCAACTATCACGATATTTCTTTGGTTGCGAACGGTTGCGGAACTAAAATAACACTTTTTTATGTAAAAGGCATATATGTAAATTAATAAAACGACAAGTCCCGATTTATCGCTCTTATGCGATAATGCGAGCGTATCAAAAAAGCGTTAAAAGGTTAACCTTGCAGAAGAAAGAGGCAGCTGTAAAAATCATGATATGCTCCCCATAGAGTAGACACTCGAAATAACAAAAATTCGAGACTACAC